>NZ_KB892706.1:31872-147520 GCF_000373905.1 Mycobacterium sp. 155 | reverse complement strand
TGACACCGACGGGGACCCCGGCGATCACACTGGGGCACCTGCTGACGGCACAAGAAGGGGAGTGGCAGCGGATTTCGCCCGCCTGCGGGCGGGCGGGCGCGCCGCCAGGCGCGCACGCGGTGCCGAAAAAGGGGCCCGGTCGCCCCGTCGTGGGAAGAGTCGGCCGGGCCTCTAGGGAGGGAAGGTTAGTTAGGACAGGGCGTCGATGATGAGCTTGGCGAGGTCACGCGCGGTGGGCAGCACCAGCTCGTCGGCGTACTCGCGGGTGCGTTCACACTCGGCGGGTCGCCCGCAGACGCACTCGCCGTTATGCGCCCGCAGGTCATGGTGGGTGCTGTCCAACGAGTGACCGTCGACGGAGGCGCCATCGATGATCCAGCCCAGTCCGTCATCGGCGAGCCTCAGATACAGCTGGACGGTCTGCTCGATGTAGTGGGGCGCATCCGGGGTGTAGCCGTAGTAGGCGGCGTTGCCATCGGAACGTGTTGGCACACCGCTTTTTTGAGCGGGCATTGACGGCCAGTACCCCGCCAGTGGGTCGTGGTCTCCGCTGGCCCAGGGGTCGGTGGTGTTGTCGGTGGTCATGGTCTGTTCCTTCCGTCGGTGACCGGCTCGGGTGCCGGTCGGTACAGGTGCGGCTCGGATCGGTGGGGTGTCGGTGTCCACCCCGGTAGAGACCGGCGGGTATCGAGGCGGGTTTGGCGCCCCCGCCCCTGCCGGCGCGCAGCGCCCTGGGCGGGGCTGGGGTTGGGCGCCAAAGGTCCTTGGCCGCCGCTGATTCCGGCGGGCGTGGGTTGACACCGACGGGTGCCCCACCGGTCACACTGGGGCACCTGCTGACGGACAGACAAGGTGAGGAGCTCGGCCGGCCCGGGTTCGTGGTGGGCGACGCACCGACTGCGTGGCCCTGATTTGGTGACGACCGCGCTCGGCGGTGTCGCTCATACTGGGGTGATGGAGTCGACGGTGATGGCGGTGCTGCTGGCTGCGGGTGGCCCGGCAGCGGTGGACCTGGTGAACTGGCTGGTGACGGGACAGTGGGATCGCGGCGGTGTCGAGGTGGCGTGGCCGGCGCAGCCGGTGGCGATCTGACCGCGGCTTAGGTGAGCGTGTCGGCCAGGTCGGCGATGACGGCGGCCAGGTCGATGAAACGGCCTTGCCGGGCGCCGGCGGTGAAGTGCTCACCGAGCCAAATGCCCACCATGGTGGCGGTTCCTGCGCCGGTGATGATGCTGTCACCGGCGGTGAGGGCGGTGCTCATGTCGGGTTTCTTTCCTGGCTGGCGGCGGTTTCGGCGCGTTTCCAGAGGTCGGCCAGTTCGTCGCGGATGGCGGTGAATTGGGTGGTCAGGTCGTCGCGGTCGGCGCCGGCCTCGGCGAGGTCCTGCATGCGTTGCCCGCCGGTGCGAAACGCCCGCCGGTAGGCCTCGTCGAGGACCTCGCGGGCGTAGCGGTGCGCGCAGTCTCGGGGGGCTACCGCTTGGCTGTAGGCGTCGAAGAGGTAAAGGCTGAGTTGGCGGATGCGGTGCTCGGTGGGGTCGTGTCCGGGATCCAGGGCGTTCGATGGTGGCCGGTGTTTGGCTTCGGCCAGGATCAGCACCGGGTTGGGGTCGTTGCCGTCCTCGACCAGGGCGCGGATCAGTTGGTAGGCCCATTGGGTGAGGGGCCGCCAGATGGCGGTGTCGGGAACCAACTCCAGCAGCGGTGTGGCGTGCTCGGCGGCCAACCACATCAGGGCGCCGACGTACTGGTGTTCGGGGGCCCACTGCTCGATGACGCGGTCGGCTTGCCACTGCGGGTCGATGCTGGGTTCGGTCTCGGCGGTGTCGCCGACGAGCTCGAGGCGGCGCTGCGGGGTGGTCATGGCGTGCTCACTGGCAGCTCGGCGCGGACCGCTTCGATGGTGGCGGTCCCGGTGACGCGGGGCCGGCGGCGGGTGAAGTCGTCGGCGTCGTCGTGCGGGTCGGCGATTTCCAGCAGTTCGTAAGTGCTGTTGGTGGTGGTGGTTTGCAGGGGTCGCAGGTAGTAGTCGGCGGCCACGGCGTAGGCGATCAGGGCGCGCTGGGCGGCGGTGAAGTCGCGGTGGCGGGTGATGGTGGTCGCCGCGGCGTCGATGGTGAGCTGGTGCATGGTGGCGCTGATTTCGGGCTCGGTGCTCAGGCGGCCAGGCGGGCCAGCAGCGCGGCCAGCCGGTCGGGGCGGTATCCGGCGAAGTGCTCGTTGGGGCCGGCGTAGACGACGGGGGCCTGTAGGTAGCCCAGGGCCATGACCATGTCGCGGGCCTCGCTGTCGCGGCTGAGGTCGACGGTGTTGTAATCGGTGATTCCGGCATTGTTCAGTGCCCGGATTGTGGCGTTGCATTGCACGCACGAGGGCTTGGTGTAAATGGTGATGCGAGCCATTTCTCTATCCTCTCATTTCGGGCCCCTGTATTTGTTTCGATTTTACCGTCTATTGCGCTATTCTGGCAATACTTTTCGGGTATTCTTAGACCATTTTGTGACATTGCGATAGCAGCAATCGGGTCGGCCTAGCCGGCCACCTGTGCGGTCGCGGAGGGTAGCGAATCAGGCTGCTGTGCAGGATTATTAGTGTATCTCCTCGGCTGTGTGGGTGGGTGCCGGCATTCGGCCTGCCCTGTTTTACCCGGTATCGCAATTGCTGAATTCGGCCGCCGTGTTGCCGCGGACCGCAGTGGTCCCGACGAAACGTTTTCCGGCGAGCGAAGCGAGTGTGATTGGGAAACGTTTTCGGGCCGTGAGGGCTTTATCGGTGGCCTTGCGCGCAGCGGCATGGCGGTCATAATCGGACGCGACACCGGGTAGTGGCACAAAGAAAGGGAAGTAACGCCGGAGGCGTTTCCGCCAACAGGTTCGCCGGGCCGCCGGCGGCGGCCCGTCCGCCTGGGGGTCGGGGTGGCGGGGATGGTGACTGGCCGGTGGGGTCCGGTGGGCAGGGGAGGGGAGCCTGCCCACCGGGCGGGACCGGTTAGAGGGTTTGCAGCATCCTGAACGCCTCGACCTTCAGGGACTGGGCCGAGCTGCCGGCGGTGACGGTGCGCAGTGCCCGGGCCTGCGCGGCGGCCTGCTCACCGCGCACCCCTCGCACGGGGGCCACGTGGTCGGTCCATTCGCTGACGGCGTTGTAGGCGGCCCAGCGGGTGCGGCCCAGGATGGGGGCGACTGTGGGGCTGGACAAGAACAGCGTCACGATGTTGGCGGCCTGCTCGCTGCGGTGTTTCTTGGCGGCCTCGGTGTCGGCCTGGTCGACCTTGACCAGGTGCCGGGCGAAGCTGGCCACCTCGTCGGTGTCCATCGGGGTGGCATACAGCGCGGCGACCTCGTCCTCGAATGCCTCGATGTAGCGCCAGCTCAGCTTGAGGGCCTCGCGGGCCTCCTGGATCGCCACCCGGGCGTTGCTGGTGTGGGAGATCCCGAAGCTGGACACCGCACGGGCGATCGCGGCGGCCTGGGTGTTGGCGCAGACGATGCGGATCGGGGTGACGACGAGGCGGTAGCGGCTGCTGCCGTCGTGGCTGTTGAGGGCCGCGATGTAGTAGTCGGTGCGGTCCTGTGCGCCGTTGCGGCCTTGCAGCACCATCGATTTCGGCAGTTTCATGGTCAGGAACGTTTCGCGGCCCCCGCGCAGAGCGCCGGCGGTTTCGTAGACGGCTCCGCTCTCCTCGGTGAGGGTGTTGAGGATGGTGCAGGATTCCTCGTTTTGGACCGGGGTGTACTTGCTGCCGACCACGCCGAGCACCTCGAGGGCTCCGGTGATCGGGTTGGTGCGCACGGTGGCGAACATCTCGGGCACCGCCAGCGGGGCCAGGGTGCTCACACCGTCCTCGGTCAGGATCGGGTCCTGGGCGACCTGCAGCGGGCGCTTGTGGACATTCCAGCCGGCCAGGTGCGCGGCGTGGAGGGCTTCCTCGGCGGTCATCGCGTGACCGACCGACTGCCCGAGTCGGTGCCAGGCGTCCGTGCGTGAATTGGCGAAGGACACAACGCCGTTCGTGGAGTCAAGCTCATGAGCCATGAGAGTGAACCTTTCTGGTGAGAGGGTGGGCGACCGGATCGCCGCCCGTTCTTGTTTGCCTTCCGGCAAGACTGAGACCAACCGGCGTGGGGGGAGGCAAGCAGCAAGGGCCGGCGCGGGTTTTCCAGCGAGCGCAGCGAGCGGCCCGGGGAAACCCGGGAGCCGCAGGCCGCCGGTCCCTTGTGCGGCTGCCCCAGCTGGTTAGCGTCGAAGGCCGGAAAGGCAAACTTCGGGGCTTGTTCCGATCGAGGAACAGCCCCCATTGAGGTGGGCAGCGCCGCAGGCGTTTCCGCGAACGGATGCTCGGCCCGCCGGCGGCGGGCCGTCCGATTGGGCTGCCCCAGGGTGGTGGGGCAGAGCCGAAGCCCTGCCCCACCCGGCGGTGCTAGTCCTGCTCGCTCTGTGCGGTCTTGGCGGCGGCGTACTCGTCGTGGACCTCGTCGGCGCTGCGTACCCCGGTGATGATTTCCTCGACGGCGCTGAGGGTGTAGCCGTTGGCCGCCAGGAACTGCAGGTATTCCCGGCTGGTGAGCGCCGGCGACCAGTGGCTGGGCGCGCCGTCGCCGCTCATCCGCACGTTGCGCCAGGCGTCCTTGCCGGTGCGTGTCTCCAGTGCGCCCAGCACCAGGGCCAGGGTGATCACCGCGGCGCGTCCGTCGCCGCTGCCGGTGGGCAGCTCGGCGATCAGGGTGCGTGTCCCGGATCCTGCCTCGACGCCGAGCAGTTCGGCGGCGGTGGTGTCGGCGGTGTGGTGGGTGAGCAGGTAGGTGTCGCGGGCCAGGCAGTCGGCGATGAACACCGCTGCCCCCTTGGGCAGGGTCTTGCGGGCCAGCAGCGTGCTCACGAACTCCCGGCGCACGGTGATGGCCGCCGCCCCCAGCTTGTTGAGGGCCAGCACCATGCGCCGCGCGCGTTTGTCGGCCTCGGACCGCTCGGCCTCGGCGCGCAGCCGTGCCGCCTCGCGGTCGGCCTCGGTGTCGGCGTCGGGGTCCTGGCTTGCCGATCCGGCGTCGGTGCCGCCGTGGTCCTGGGACCGCTGGCGTCCCGCTGACCATTCGGCGTTGCGCCGGAACATGTCGGTGGGCGCCACGCCCGCAGCCTCGGGGTCCAGGCAGAACCACTCGGGCTGGTAGCTGGGCCGCTCGGTGACGGTGTCGGCGTGGCGCAGTCCCTCGGCGGGCTGCTCGTCGGGCAGGTTCTCGGTGTCCCAATCGACGTCGTCCTCGTTGACCGGCTCGCCGGTGGCGGTGTCGATGTAGTCGGCGTACTCCTCCAGCCACACCGCCCAGAACTGCGGGTCGGTGATCATCTCGGCGTCCGCGTCCTGCTCGGCGGGGGTCTGCAGGTGCGCCAGGGGCACGCAGTCGAGGTTCCATCCCCACCGCCGCTCGGCCAGCACGGTGAACCCGCGTGCGGTGTAGTCGGCCTCGGCCTCGGCGCGGGCGGCAGCGCTGACCCGCTCGGTGCGCAGTTGGGCGACGACGTGGTCGAAGCTGGCGCCGCCGGCCGCGTCGAGGAGTCTGGCCACGGCCTGGGCGTCGGTGTCGAACTCGGTGATCGCTGCGGCCTCGGTCAGCGACAGCTGGCCGGCTGACAGGGCTTCCAGGGCGGTGCTGGACTTGGCGGCTGTCTCGGCGGCTGTGACGGTGTCCTTGGTGATCGACAGCTTGCGGGCGACCTTGGTCACCGACATGCCGGCGTCGATCATCTGCTGGATCCCGCGGGCGCGCTGGGCGTCGGTCAGATCGGCCTTGTGGTCGTTGGTGACGATCTGGTGCACGATCCGGTCGATGGTTTCCGCGCTGCTGTCCAGGTGCGCGGCGGGCAGCACGTAGACCGGGACGGTGGGCAGCCCGACCTTGCGGGCCGCGGCGCACCTGCGCTGCCCATTGCGGATTTGCACGATTCCGTCGGGGCGGCGGATGCCGGTCAGGGGCACCAGCACGCCGTGCTCGGCGATGCTGTCCAGGAACGGCTTGCTGAGGTTGGCGTATTCGCGCACGTTCTCGCCAATGTCCAACTGGTTGGGGTCGATGTGGGCGAGTTCGCCGGCCACCGGCGCTGCGGTGGTGTCGATGCCCTCGGTAGAGATGGTGTCAGTCATGGGACGTGACCTTTCTGGTGAGAGGTTGACCCTGCGAGAGGGCCAACCGTTCTGAGTGCCTGTCTGGCAGGAATCGATGTGCCTACGAGCGACCAGAGCGCAAGGCCCGCCGCCGCGTTTTCCAGCGAGCGCAGCGAGCGGATTGGGAAAACGCGATCAGCGGTGTGGCCTTGTCGCGTCGGGAGTTGAAGTGGGCGAAAATCGATTCGCCAGACAGGCGCTCCAACGGCCCACGGCCGCCGCCGCCCGTCAGGGCGGTGGGGGCCGATTACAGCAGCGCCGCAGGCGCTTCCGCTGGACAGCCGCCCACGGTCACGGTCGGTCGCCAGCGCGCTCCCGCGCACAAGCGATGGCCACCCGGGTTGCCCGTCGCGCCACGCCCCGCGTCCGAGGTGGCACCCGAGTGCCCGGACTGGTGTGGGGCCAGTGGTCAGCACTTGCATCGCCTGCACTGCGGTCTGCCCGCTAGGTGCCGGACCGTGCCAGCGCGCCGTCAGGCCACGAACAGGACGTCTTCGCAGACCGCCGCGCTCCACAGCGCCTCGAAGTTGCGGCGCTGCTTGTGGCGACTACGGCCGAATCGTTGTTCCGTCGGCTTGCAAGGCAGCTGAGTATTTGTTAGATGAGGCTTACCTCAATTAGGCTTCCGGTCGTTAGTCTCCCTTTGGATCGGAGCACGAGTCATGTCCGCAGCCCAGATCGCCGTCCTCGGTGCGATCGCTGGATTCACCATCTTTCTCGGGTTACCGATTGGCCGCTTGCGCACGCCGTTGCCCCAGCTCAAGACGGCGCTCAATGGGGTCGCGATCGGCGTTCTGGTGTTCCTGTTGTGGGACGTGCTCACCCATGCCTGGGAGCCGATCGATACCGCTCTGGGCGCCCACCGCATCGGTGCTGCGCTCGGTAACGGTGTGGTCCTGGCAGCCGCGTTTGGTGTTGGACTGCTGGGATTGGTTTGGGTGGACCGGCGCCGCGTCCACACAAACGCGGCCCCGCCGGGACCTGGCGCAGCAGCGCTCAGCGAACTCGCCGGACGGCCGCTGTCTGACAGTGCAAGTCGGCTTGCGCTGATGATCGCCGTGGGGATAGGGCTGCATAACTTCGCCGAAGGCCTGGCCATCGGCAATTCAGCAGCCCGCGGTGAGCTGTCGTTGGCCGTCATGTTGGTCATCGGTTTCGGGCTGCACAATGCCACCGAAGGTTTCGGTATCGTCGCGCCGCTGACTGGTGCGCGCCCGTCGTGGGGTTTCCTTGCACTCCTCGGGCTGATCGGCGGAGGCCCCACCTTCCTGGGCACACTCGTGGGACAACGTTTCGTCAACGACACCGTCTCGATCGCTTTCCTGGGCCTGGCCGCTGGTTCGATCCTCTATGTCGTCATCGAGCTGCTCGCAGTGGCTCGAAAGGCCAATCTCAAGACCATCACCACCTGGGGGATCTTCCTCGGCATGCTCGCCGGGTTCGCCACTGATGCGATCATCACCGCCGCCGGCGCCTAAGACGCACCGGCCGGGGTCTGGACCACCGCGGTGCTGACCAAACCCAGCAGCATCCCGGTGAACCCGCCGCGGCCGTGGCTGCCGAAGACGAGTTGCGCGGACTCGGACTGCTCGACCAGCTTCCGCACCGGCCGATCGCAGACGCCGAGACGGCGCATCTGTCACGCAGTTATGTTGGAGCCGGTAAAGCCATGGCAGAGGTGTGCGCGGTTGTATATGTGCATTAGTCGCCGGCCGGACCCCGGACGGTCATGGTGGCGCCGAGCGTGTCCTACCTCTACAGTGGACATTGATTCAAAATGAATCGCGAAAGGTACGGGTCATGTCAACCGACGTCGCCGACGCCCAGAAGAGGCTGACGGCCAGAGCTGCGCGCCAACGTATCGATGAACGTGAACTTGAGCGCGCGATCTACCAGGCCGCCAATCATGCGGGGCTTTCGCAGCGGCAGATCAGCGACATCGTGGGTATCCATTCGCAGGCTACAGTCCAGCGCATCCTGCGCCGGCTAACCGAAGATCCCGCGCTGCTCGACGAGAGGCCCGCCGAGATCATCGATCGCCGTGCCGCCGGACTCATCGACACCGCTGACATGATGGACAGGCTCCTTAACTGGAAGTACTCCTTCGGGGGTGTCGTGCGCGTCGACGGTGTCGCCACCGACGCCTATATAACCGGGGACTGGGACGAAATCGAGATGGCCTTCTACCGAGGCCTGCTCAGCGACGAGGAGTTCCAGGCTCTGGCCGCCCGCCACCTCAAGAGCATGGGCAGTGGCGCCCGACGCTGACCTGCGCGCTGAAGTAGCCGAACAGCTCACCATCCGATCGGTAGCAGGTGGACCACTGCACCGCGAGGCTGCTGAATGCACGGAATACCGGTATGCCACCGATGTCGGCCGCGCGCGGTTGCACAAACACATCATCGACAGGTATCTCGCCCGCGAGAATCCCCGCCGCGACGGCCGCTCAGCGATCGTCACAGCTGGCGCACCCGGATCAGGAAAGAGCTCGATGCTGCGCGCCTTGGTTGCTGATCTGGGCGACTACCGGGTGGTCGACGCCGACATCGTCAAGGACCACCTCATTGAACAGGCACTCCACGACGGCATCTACGACCACTTGCTGGTCGAGATTCTCGCGGACGGGCACGCGCTGGCACCCCGCGAACTCGCCGGGCTCGTTCACCTCGAATCGGTGAAACTAGCCGACCAGATTCGACGACTATGCATCATCCGCAAAGAAAACATCGTCGTCGAGGGCACGCTCACCTGGGATGGGCAGGGGCCCAGAATTTTTCGTGAACTCGCGGACGCCGAGTACACCGACATCGAGGTGTATGGAGTCGACGTCGGACGGGCCGTCGCCCACCAACAAGCCTTGACTCGGTGGTGGCAGGGTCGACAACTCTGGGTCAACGGCGCCGATCAACTGGGGGGTCGGTTCATTCCGGCCGAGGCCATCGACGTCTGCTACACACAAGCTGCCAGTTCCGTATGTACCTCCCACGCACTGCAATTCATAGACACGGCTCAATCAGGCGAAGTTCCACACGTCCATGTCACCATCCTGCACGGGAGCCCACTTGGCGCGCTCGAGGTGGTCGACGAACGTTACTACCGCCAATGATTGGACTGCGCGCCAACCCACGACTTATCGGCGGACAATCTGAGCGCGAATCCGTTTGGAGCAAAACTGGATTGACGGCGTTACGTGACATGATCTACTTTTCATTCGGAATGAGTCGCGGTGAAACCATTTTCAGGATTCATGATTCTTGCATTTTTGCCAGAGTTCAATATTCGCCATCACCAGAGGGTTGGAGGATCTTGTAGAGCGGGTTTCGGGCGGCAGCCTCACGTGTCTCGATGCCCGCGGCGGTGATGTAGCGCTGGGAGGTGGCCATCGATTCATGCCCGAGCAGGCGCATGAGCATGTAGACGCTGACCTCGGCGTTGGCCAGTTCGGTGGCGAAGGTGTGGCGCAAGCCGTGCACCAGGGCCCCGCGGGCCCGCTCGGCGTCGATACCGGCTCGCTGAAACGCCCGCAGCACACGGTACTGCAGCGTGCCGCGGGTGATACGTTCGCCGTCAGCTCCGACGAACAGCGGCGCAGTGGCCGGCCAGGTCGCGAACTGCCCGCCCGGGGCGCTTCGCCGGCCCGCGGGCCGGGGGAATCGCATGGCGCGGCTAGCCAGGTACTGCTGCAGCGCCTCGATCAGGGGAGCCTCGATCGGCACGCGGCGGTCCTTGTTGCCCTTGCCGCGCACCTGGATGACCGCGCCGGTGTCGGTGGGGCGGATGTCGCCGATGTTGGCGCCCACCAATTCCTCGCGGCGCAGGCCGGCCAGCAGCGCGGTCAGGATGATGGCACGGTCGCGTTCGATCCAGTCGCTGCGCCGTGTGGACGGCTCCTCGGCTGCCAGGACACCGATGAGGGCTTCGATCGCGTTGGGCGGCAGCGATTTTGCCAGTGTCCTGCCCGTTCTGGGCCGTCCGATCATGGGCATCGGATTGGCCGCGATCAGCTCGGCGGTGTAGAGGAATGTGCACAACGTGTTCCACGTCGACCAGCAGCGGCGGATGGAGGCCGGCGCATGGCTTTCCGCGAAGACGGCAAACGCCGTCCGCAGCGAGTCCAGGGTGATGTCGGCCAATCGCATGGATGCCACATCCGCGCCGCCGACGACGACCTCGGCGATGCCGTCGAAGTCGCGACAGTAGGCCGCCAGCGTGTGCGCCGACGGCTTGCGGCTTCCCCGGTCCGCCAGAAATGTCGCGAACCACTCCGGGCGAGGGCGGTCGGCGCCGAGGGCTGGGGGTGACACCCCGTCAGTATTTCATGCATATTGACCGTTATGCATGAAACGCGGCGCGTGTTGGACGTCCTTGTATTGCACCGTTGTTGTCGGCGTCGTCACGGGAGCACCAGCCGGGCGGTGTGGGCGCAGAACTCGTGGTGGCCAGGGAGTGCAGCGGCGACATGCACCGGCGTCCGCGCGCATCCAAACAGCATCCGGGCGCAGGCCAACTCGCAGTAATGAACGAGTCTCGATGATCTCGGCGCCGTCACCGGGTACACCGTCAGGGACACAGGATGTTTGGAGTGCAAGGCCTGGTCCAGGACATTTCGTCACCGTGACGTATTGGGGGCCAGGCCGCTGGACTCACCTAGCTGCTGCGGACAGCGTCGATTGTCCCGAGTCGTCCGGATCCCACGAATTCCAGAACAAGTTTGACTGCTGTGCGGGTCTGGCGTCGAGCGGACCGGCGGCTCGGCTGGCCTGTCGCTGTAAACCCACAGGCCTCGGTGTTCTGCTACCGCCCCTCCCCGGCTCCGACATTCACTGCACGACGTCTTCCCGGGCCCTACGGACGTCGCAGACAGTTATTTAGCGTAGCTACTGATTAGTAGGTATTATGTCAGGTAATCCTCGTCGTATTGCATCAGCTCAATCAACGCCGCCGTCGAATTTCGAGGCAGGCCTGTAACGGGCCACGACTCGCGGCAACGAGTCGGGCAGGCTTCTAATCAAGCCACCGAAGCAAGACCGGGCCGGCGTCGCCGCCCCCGATCGGTGGACAGATCCCGGGAAGGGCACCCTCACGGGGCCAGACGATTCAGGAGTCACACCCAATCAGGACGGCGACACCGATCCTGTCAGCCAGCACCGGGCCAGCCGCGTAAAGACTTACAGGCGGTTCAGTCGCCGGCGGTCTGAACCACCACGCGTTGGATAAGGCCCATGCCGACCGCGAAGTCGATCCAACGACCTTCCGTGCTCGTCACGTGCGCTTGTGGAATTCCGGGCGAGTGAGCGACCTCTTCCATCAACGCCCCTACATGCCGCTGAGCATTGGCGTCTTCAACGCGAAGGGCCGCTTCCAGAAACTGCTGATCGTTACCGATCCAGACGTTCGGGTTGGCTTCGGTTCTTGAGCGAATCTTCACACAACCAACACCGAACCCCTCGGTAGAACGACGCACAGTGGAAGGGAGTCCGCCAAACGGGGCGGTGTGGGCGAAGGCAACAGTTGGGCCACTCCAACTGACCCAACCCACTGGGTCGGAAGACTTGACCTAAGTTCAAAGGGAGGAATCACCGCAATGACCGATTCAGCAGAGGGCACGACTGACATGAGCTTCGCGCCGGCCGCGGCGCCTGAGGTCGCTCACCGGAACACACGGCTGTACCAGGTTCTAGCCTGGGTGGGCATCGTCGCCGGTGCCCTGTTCATCGTCGCGGTGGTCTTCTTCTCCGGATTCTTCGCAGGCAGAACGACAGACGGCTACGGGTGGCACCGAGGCGCCCAGATGGGCGGCGGCTGTCCCATGATGCAGATGCAACCCGGAGGTATGGGACCCGGGATGATGCCCGGGGGCATGGGACCCGGCGGCATGGGACCCGGGATGATGCCCGGGGGCATGGGACCCGGGATGATGCCCGGGGGCATGGGACCAGGCGGCATGGGACCCGGGATGATGCCCGGGGGCATGGGACCCGGGATGATGCCCGGGGGCATGGGACCAGGCGGCATGGGAGGCCCGACTCCGAGCTCAACAGCCCCGATGTCCCCGCCAGCCGGACAACGCTAGGACGTCGCCGCTGCGAATGAGCGACTGGCCGGCCTATCGACGCGGGCGAAGCGACCATCTACGTGATCCGGGGCCGAGTGCGGCTGAGCACCGACAATAACCACTGGGACGGGATCACCGGCGACTTGCTCGAATTGCCCCCGCCACGGCACCGACTCGAAGCCCTCGAAGACTCGGCCATCCTCCTTAGCGTGGTCAAACCCGAAGCGTTGGAAGACGCTGGCGACCACGAGTAGCGGCCCCGGGTGCCGTGAGCGTGTGTGACAGGTGAAGGCCTCCGGTGGTGAAGTGGAGCTGTCTAGTACCCGCTTCATCACCAGGAGGCCCCCCTGTCTAAAGGCCGGTCCTCTGCGGCTGGCTCGCTGCGTTGTTCAGGGTGGCGGGCCGCTGAACGGTTTCAGGTCGCAGTGACCACGGCGGCACGCTGGGCCCGCCGATATCCCGATGGTGGTTGCATACGCGTTTCGTTGTGATTCGTTCGGCGACCAACCCAGCCTGGGTCAGGCCCCAACCGCAGCGATAACGAAATCGGTGCCGAAGCCGAGCATCAGGCCTGCCAGCAGGCCCCAGTACATGAGTTTGCGGTGACCGAGGTTCTGCGCGACACGCAGTAGCTGGACGACCACGTAGAGAATTGACCCTGTCGAGGCGATCCGCCGGCTGCGTGAGGGCGAGCACCAGGTCGCCATGGTCGGTGACGGCGTCAACGACGCCCCCGCGATGGCCAACGCCACCGTCGGCATCGCTATGGGCGCCGCAGGATCCGATGTGGCCCTGGAAACCGCCGACATCGCCTTGATGGCCGACAACCTCAACGCGCTGCCCTTCGCCGTCGGCCTGAGCAGACGCACTCGCCGGATCATCCGCCAGAACCTGCTCGCCAGCCTCGGGGTGGTTGCATTACTGATCCCCGCGACCATCCTCGGCCTGAGCATCGGTCTGGCCGTGCTCGCCCACGAGGGCTCAACACTGGTAGTGGTGGCCAACGCGCTGCGCCTGCTGCGCTATCCACTACCCAAGACCGAGGTCGAGGTCGAGGTCGAATGAGATTGCACCCCAAGGTGATCGGCACCCTGCATGAACAGTCACGCTGCGCGTCGGCCTACCGTCGACCATCACGATGCGACGATCGTCACCGCCGCCGCCCAGGCTGTTTCGCTCAGTCATCCGGCCACAACGCCGGTGCGGTCATGGACTTCCAGACACAGGCGGGAGAAGCGGAACAGCACGGCCCGCGCCGCCCTTGGTCGTCGCCAACCCCGACGCGGCAATCGGCCGCACCGGCCCGAAACTGCTACATACCGGGCACTGCTATCGAATACTCCCCGACATCATGGGTGCAACACTTCGTGCTGCCGACTCGGCCCTTGGCCGTCGAGCACTGTTCAAGCGTAGGCTGCGCGCCGTGGATGACCGCTACCTCAGAGCGACGGCGTTGCTCGATGTCGACCGTCCGAGCCTGAAAACCCTTGTCGGAGAGCGGTCCTGGATGGAGCTTCCCGAACGTGCCCGTATCGGCGCGGTCTATGACTTCGTTCGATGCGAGATACCGTTCGGGTACAACGTGTCCGACGACATCCCGGCGTCGGCGGTGCTGGCGGACGGCTATGGGCAGTGCAACACGAAGACGACCCTATTGATGGCACTGCTGCGAGCCAGCGGCATCGGGTGCCGATTTCACGGCGCGACCATCGACAAGCGCCTCCAACAGGGGGTGATGACCGGTCTGCTGTACCGGCTCGCTCCGACCAGCATTCTCCACAGCTGGGCCGAGGTGTTCGTCGCCGGTCACTGGGTCGGCCTCGAAGGCGTCATCCTCGATGACACCTACCTCGACGGGCTCCGGACCTCCATCAAGCAGGACGGCGGCCCGTTCCTCGGCTACGGGGTCGGTACCGACGACCTCGCCAACCCACCGATCCACTGGGCAGGAACAGACACCCGCATCCAGGCGACCGGGGTGAACAAGGACTTCGGCGTCTTCGACGATCCCGACACCTTCTATCGCGCGCACGGCGTCAACGCCCGTGGCTTCAAGGGATGGTTGTACCGGCACCTCATGCGCACCGCCATGAACACGAAGGTGGCCTCGATCCGAGCAGCAGGTACTTCACCGTGCCCCTCGACGCGGAGGAATGCCCGATAGCACCGTCGCTTGTGCGTTCCCCTGCCGCGGAAGGTGTGTTTGTTCTGATCCCTCGCCGGGGTGGGTTACTGCCCGCCGAGGGCGTCGATGACGGCTTGCAGTTTGACGGTGACCTGTTGGGCCACCTGTTCCATTGCGGGTGCGTCGCTGAGTTGGGCCATCAGCTCAGGGTTGATGGCATCGACGATGACGGTGTCGTCGCCGTGGGTGGTGTCGGCGCGTACCACGACGTTGCAGGGCAGGAACAGCCCGATCTCGGGGTCGGTGAGCACGGCCTGGTAGGCCAGGGGCGGGTTGCAGGCTCCCAGGATGAGGTAGTCGGCCAGGTCGGCGTCGAGTTTGGCCTTCATGGTGGCTTTCACGTCGATCTCGGTGAGCACCCCGAACCCGTTGTCGGCCAGCGCTTTACGTGTGCGGGCTACCGCGTCGTCGAAGGTGGTGTGCAGTGTGGTGGATAGTGCCAGGGCTGTCATCGTCATCTCGTTTCCGCTCGGTTGTTTACGGTGTTTTCGGGTTGTGCGGTTGCGCGGGGGCCGTCCGGGTGCGGGAGGGCGGCCAGGGGTGGGGTGCGGCCGGCGCGCACGCCGTTGGCGATGACCACGATCTCGGCGACTTCGTGGACCAAGACGACCGCGGCCAGGCCGAGCACTCCCAGAAGTGCCAGCGGCACCAGGACGGTGACGATCGCCAATGACAGGCCGACGTTCTGCAGCATGATCCGACGTGAACGGCGGGCGTGCCGCAGCGCTTTGGGCAGGTTGCGGAGGTCTTCACCCATCAACGCGACATCGGCGGTTTCGATGGCGACGTCGGTGCCCATCGCGCCCATCGCGATGCCCAGATCGGCGGCAGCCAGCGCGGGGGCATCGTTGACACCGTCACCGACCATGGCCGTGGGGTAAGCGGCGCGCAGCTGTTGGATGATCCGGGCCTTGTCCTCGGGCCGCAGATCGGCATGCACGGTGTCGATGCCGACATCGGCGGCCAGGGTGCGGGCTGTGCGCTCGTTGTCACCGGTGAGCATCGCCAGCTGATAGCCATCGCGGTGTAACGCGGAGACGACTTCGAGTGCTTCGGGTCGTAGCTCGTCGCGGACCGCGACCGCACCGATCACGACGCCGTCTCGCTCAATGAGCACCGCGGTTGCCCCGGCCTGCTGCATCCGCTCGACGTCACCGGCGAGCGATCCCGGCGCGATCCATCCGGGGCGCCCGAGCCGCACGGGGGTGCCGTTGAGGTGGCCGCGCAGCCCGGCGCCGGTGACGGCCTCGACTGAGTCGGCCGCAGTCACCTCTGCGACGGCGGCCAGGATCGCCCGGGCCAAGGGGTGTTCGCTGCGCGCTTCCAGGGCCGCGGCCACCGCCAGCACCTCGTCGCGGGAGGCGCCGCCGGCGGTGGCGACGTCGATGACGACGGGGCGGTTGCGGGTCAGGGTGCCGGTCTTGTCCAGGGCGATCTGGCGGATGCGTCCCAGGGCTTCGAGGGCTGCGCCGCCCTTGATCAGTACGCCGAGTTTGCTGGCCGCGCCTATCGCGGCGACCACCGTCACCGGCACCGCGATCGCCAACGCGCACGGCGACGCCGCGACCAGGACGACCAGGGCGCGTTCGATCCATACCCGCGGGTCGCCGAGAAGGCTGCCGAGGGCGGCGACGACTGCGGCAACGACCATGATCGCGGGCACCAGGGGCCTGGCTATGGCGTCGGCGAGTCGCTGGCTGGCACCTTTGCGGGACTGCTCGGCCTCCACAATGCGGACGATCTTGGCCAGCGAGTTGTCTTCGGCGCTGGCGGTGACCTTGACTTCCAGGGCCCCGGTGCCATTGATCGACCCCGCGAACACCTCATCGCCGGGCCCGGCCTCCACCGGCATGGATTCCCCCGTGATCGCCGCCATGTCTAGGGAGCTGTGTCCGGTGAGGATGGTGGCGTCAGTGGCGATCCGCTCACCGGGCTTGACCACCATCGTCTCGCCGAGTTTCAACTCCGCCGGTGACACCGTCTGCTCGCGGCCGTCGCGGATCACGGTGGCCTCATCGGGGACCAGCGATAGCAGCGCGCGCAGCCCGCGGCGGGTCCGGGTGATCGAGTACTCCTCGAGACCCTCACTGATCGAGAACAGGAACGCCAGCGTGGCGGCCTCGCCGACCTCGCCGAGGATCACAGCGCCGATCGCGGCGATCGTCATCAACGTCCCGACACCGATTTTGCCGCGGACCAATCGGCGCAGCGTGCCCGGCACGAACGTCCACGCACCGGTCAGCAGTGCGACCGCATACAACCCGATCTGGACCGGGTGGGGCCCGCCACGCCAGCCCACGATATAGCCGGCCAGTAACGCCACACCGGCAAACGCCGCCGCCCGTAGCTCACTGATCTGCCAGATCCGCTCGGGTTCATCCTCAGATGGCGTTCCCGTCGGGTCTTCGTCGCTGCCGCAGCCGCACGCATCGCTCATCGAGTCACCTCCCGGCAGACGCAGGGCAGGATCGCCTGATCGGCGGCGGGCACCTCGCGGGGGCCGGTCACGACGTCTCGGGGGTGAGGCTGTCCACGCCGTAAGTCGGGCACAGTGCGACGGCATAGCCGGTGCTATCCAGCAGCGGCTGGGCGGCGGCGAGCACGTCGAGCAGCGCGGGCTGGGTCAGCCGGAACAGGGAGGCGCGGCCCACCGGCTCGGAGTCCACCAGCCCGCACTCCCGCAGGCAGGCAAGGTGTTTGGAGACGGTGGACTGGGCCAGCCCCACTGCCTGAACCAGCTCGGCGACCCGCGCAGGCCCTGCGGCCAGTCGGTGCACAATCGCCAGCCGGGTGGGGTCGCCGAGGGAACGAAATAGTGCCGCAGCTGGGGCCAGCTCGACCCGTTGCACCTCTGCCGAGGTGCTCGTCATCTCCATCGAACGATGTTATAGCAATTCGGTGGAGAAAAGGACCATCGGCCCTACACACGGTCGCAGTGCCGGCGCATGCTTGGCCAGGAGTTGTCGGGATAACGGCTGATGTGTGGGGAGGCAGTGATGGATGGATACGGGTGGAATCACGGCGGGTATGGCGGCTGGGGCTGGGGCGGTGTGGTGATGAGCGTGCTGATGGTGCTTCTAGTGATTGCCGTGGTGGTGGCGATCATCTTCGCCGTCCGCTACCTGTCAGGCAGCGCGAGCCTTCACCATCACGGCAGCGCAGGTCCTGAGGGCATGCGTGCCGAAGATCGGCTGGCCGACCGCTTCGCGCGAGGCGAGATCGACGGTGACGAGTTCAGGCAGCGGATGGCGTTGCTGCGCGAGCACCGCTGACCGCCATGAAAACTGACCGGAAATCACGTGACTTGGCTATCGCTGTTGCGGCGGTGGTCGTCGCCGTCGCCTGTGTCGTGGCATTGAGCATCGGAATGGCGATGCGGCAGAACCGCATCGCCGCGAACATGCCGTACCCACCCGGCTATGGAATGGGTCCGGGCATGATGGGCACCGGACAACCAGGGCCGGGGACGATGATGGGACCCGGCATGATGGGCCAGCCCGGCATGCCGGGACCCGGCATGATGGGACCTGGGCGATCTCCCGCTGTCCCGTCCTGTTCAGTGCCGGCGTTGCCGGGCACCGTCGTCGATGTGACCCTCACCGATATGCACGGAATGATGGGACCCGGGATGATGGGGCCGGGCATGATGGGGATGGGCATGATGGGCATGATGCGCATCGTGGTCAACCCGGCGACCGTCCCGCCGGGCCAGGTGTCTTTCCGTGTCACCAACGCTGGCGCATTGAGCCACGAACTGGTCGTGCTGCCACTGGCCAAAGGTCAATACCCAGGACAGCGGGCCATCGGCCCGGACGGCAAGGTCGACGAAACAGGCAGCGTCGCGGAAGCCTCCCGCACCTGCGGCGCTGACCGCGAGGAGAACCAGAACGCCATGGGCATCGCACCGGGAGCCAGTGGCTGGACCACCGTCACCCTCACGCCGGGCCGCTATGAACTGATCTGCAACATCACCGGCCACTACTGGACCGGCATGTACACCGAATTAGATGTGAGTCCACCCAAGTAGGTCCCCCACGCACTCTAGGAGAGGTGACACACCATGTTCACCACACGACAACTCCCCACCACCAGCCTGGCAATCTTGCTGCTCGGGTCCGCCATCATTCTCGGCGGGCCCGGTGGCAGCGCCACCGCCCAAGCGAGACTTCTTGCCGCCTCGACACCGATACCAACATCGTCGTATCCAGCGCAGGGACCAAACCCGATGGACCCGCCCGGATGCTGGGGAGCAGACGGCAATTGGTACCCCGACTGCGCGGGCCCCGGCCAATGGGGCCCCAGCCCCGGTCAGTGGGGTCCCGGTCAGTGGGGGCCAGGAATGATGGGTCCCGGACAGTGGGGGCCAGGAATGATGGGTCCCGGTCAGTGGGGGCCCGGCCAGTGGGGACCTGGACAGGGGGGGCCCGGCCAGTGGGGGCCCGGCCAGTGGGGACCTGGACAGGGGGATCCCGGTCAGTGGGGGCCCGGAATGATGGGCCCGGACCCCTGGGATTATTGAATCCTTCTCGCCCACTAGGGAATTACCCCCAGAGAGAATTGGACAACAAAGGCGCGACGGCATGTTCAGTCAGGGCGCCGGGCACCCTTTGGGAAATGTCATCCGACGTGAGACAAATCGGCGATGACGGCCGTGAGACACCTGAAAAACCCCAGTTTCAATCCGCGACGAATGCCGCAACATCAGCAACTCCTGCTTCACTGGCCCGGGACTTTTTCATGGCCAAGGACACGGACACGGGTCGCTATCAGCAACTGGAAGCACGATTACAAAACCACCGTCGACACTCGGTCCCTGGGCGACGAGCGTCCTGAGCCATTCCGCCAGGGAGCGGGGCGACACTCATCGGTGTCGAGCGCACAGCCCGTGCCGCTGTCGACGAAATCGCCTCAGACTGAATTCCCGCCCACAGCCCTGAACCATGTGTAGAAGGACGAATAGTGCACGTTTCGAATACATGCCTTCTGCCAGCAAACCACGACCCGCCGCGCGCCAGGCGGCGAACAACACCGCTGCCCCGAACCCAACATCCGCGCCGGCACCCTCGACGCTGCTACCTATCCCCCACCGCTGCAACAGGTTCTGCGCTACTCATGGATAACCGACGTTATGCATGAATCGAGACGGCGGCGTGTCGGACGTCCTTGTATTGCACCGTTGTCGTCGTCATCACGGGAGCACCAGCCGGGCGGTGTGGGCGCAGAACTCGTGGTGACCAGGGAGTGCAGCGGCGACATGCACCGGCGTCCGCGCGCATCCAAACAGCATCCGGGCGCAGGCCAACTCGCAGTAATGAACGAGTCCCGATGATCTCGGCGCCGTCACCGGGTACACCGTCAGGGACACAGGATGTTTGGAGTGCAAGGCCTGGTCCAGGACATTTCGTCACCGTGACGTATTGGAGGCCAGGCCGCTGGACTCACCTAGCTGCTGCGGACAGCGTCGATTGTCCCGAGTCGTCCGGATCCCACGAATTCCAGAACAAGTTTGACTGCTGTGCGGGTCTGGCGTCGAGCGGACCGGCGGCTCGGCTGGCCTGTCGCTGTAAACCCACAGGCCTCGGTGTTCTGCTACCGCCCCTCCCCGGCTCCGACATTCACTGCACGACGTCTTCCCGGGCCCTACGGACGTCGCAGACAGTTATTTAGCGTAGCTACTGATAGTAAGTATTATGTCAGGTGAGCCCCGCCGTATTGCATCAGCTCAATCAACGACGCACCATCACCGTAGAACCACGACACTCCGACAGCAGGTCGTAGTGTCGTCAGCTTGCCTGGAACGCGTTCTCAGTGCCGGGAAGGCTTTGCGCGGTGAACGACATCCGCAGGCCCTCGAACTGGCCGAACTGGAAGCTCATGCTGTCGATACGGTAGGCACCGCCCGCCAGAAGATCGTTGAGGCGTACCGATTCGCCGACGCCAAGGGGTTCGTCGCCGTCGTACTCGAAGCTCACCTGCGGGCCGTCCAGGTCAAGATCGATGGGCTCGATCACCGGTACATCACCGCGAACAACCAACTGCCCGTGAATGTTGACCAGTGCACAGTCGATCAGATCGTCGATGACATCGAAGGCGTCGGCCAACTCTTTCGGTCGACCTTCCAGATCAGCGATGACCTCAGCCGCACGTTCCCGGCGATAGGCGTTGCGCCGTTCGTTGCGCGCATCCTCGTACTCGTTGACCAGACGTGGGTTCAATAGCACCCCCACGCGATGCCGAGCGGCGTCCAAGACGTCTCGATCCTGATCGGTCAACGCTGCGGCGAGATCGGCATAGCGTTTCCACTCGGCTGAGTTCGTGAACGCCGCCACGACATCCTTTGCCCTGCCGATAACTTCGTCCATATCAAGACGAAGGAGATCGGCCACGTGAGGTGGTGTGGGTTCGGCCTGCAGATTGGCCTGGAGAAGCTCCTGAAGCCACGGCACCCGGCGTGAGAACTCACGTGATCGGCGATAGCCGCGCGGTGAGAATTGCGGCACGGGAATGGCAGGGTACAACGGAAGCCGGCTACGCACCCACCCCACCGTCGACTCCACTGCGTGCCCGAGCGGCGCGATCTGTCGTAGGTAGCCGCGCACCTCGTCAGTGAGCTGAACCGATGGCAACTGCTGGGCGAGCTGCTCCCACGTCGTCGTCCACAGTGGCGTTTCAGTCAGCACGTCCTGCAGATTTCTCAATGCTTCGGTGACGACATCCTCGCTGTCGTTACGCGCGGGATGGCGCGCCAGGAATGTGTCGACCACTGGGCTGGCCGACCATGCTGCGGCCAGCGCCTGCACCGCCGGCCAGATGTGGTCGGTCGCCATGGCTCACCCCCTGCGCATCAACACTTTTCGTCACCAGTGCGGCATCGATCATAGCCAGGTCCTGCCCACCATCGCATTGATGATCTGCTGAAGGTCTCGCGATGCGCTCTGCGCCGCACCCGTGGTCACGAACGAGTCCACACTGCCACGACCGGTCCACGCCGAGGGATCGGGCAATTCGCCGACGAGGACTTCCTCGCCGGTCGTGAGCTCTGCGCGTTCGCGGAACCACACGCCCCGGTCTCGTTCCTCGTCAACGTGGTGATCGGAGATCGCGAACTGGATCCGCTGGGTCGCCGCCTCGGCTAATTCATCGGCGTCAGGACCGGCGAGTTCCATCAGCGAGGACAATTCGCGTCGATGCCGCAGCAGCGCCTGGGAATGCTCCGCAAGCAGCGCGCACGACTCCTCCAGGGTGTGCGGCACCGCTACCCCCGAGAGCGAGGGCGGTGTGAGGTGTTGGTCGAGCCACCGGTGCCAGATGCGGACCGCGACCGTCAGTGGTCCTTGACCCTTCCCCAGTCGGAACGTCCAGCCCGACTCGATGACGGCCCTCTCGGGCGCTGCAGCGCCCAACCAGCCTTCGACGCCGGCGCCGACCGTCACCACGACCCGTCCGTTGGCGTCTTCCCAATAGGCGACAGTCGGACGAACCTCGGCGGTGGGCAACAGTTGATCCAGGTGTCGCTTGGTCTCGTCGAGCCACCTCGACTCAGACGAGCGCCGCTCGTAGGGAACGACATTGACCGCGGTAAACGGTAGGTCACGGGTGAGCAGGTGGGCCAGCCGATCGCTCACCCCAGACAGCTGGGCCAGAAAGCGCGCGCGTGCTCGATCATGTTCCCCGAGCCGGGCCGGCAGGTCCGCCAGAGACCTGCTCAAAGCCACGCCTGCTAGGAAATCCGCGAAGGAATCATGGAACGGACGAACCGTATCGAAAGGTGCCGAACGAACGAGTCCTGTCTCGGAACCGAATTCCCGCAGCCGCCGCACCGTCACCGAGTGCCCCGCGTCGGCCAGTCGTTCGGCGGCCTCCTTAAGTAGCGCAACCCAGTCGAGGGTGTCACAGTAGCGCTTCTGCCCGTCGAGCAGCTCGGCGTAGGCCATGCCCAGGCCGACCACGAGGACGCTGGCATCGGGGTAGCCGCACTGCTCGGCCAGGTCCGAAATCACCGTCAGGTAGATCGTGGCCGGGCTAGACGCATTCCCTTGCAGTGCAATCGCCTTGGCTCCCAGCAAAAGCATCAGAGGGTTGGTCGCCACATCCTGCATGGCATGGCCGACCCGTCGGACCAGCCACCGCGCAAGATCGGGCTCAAGCTGATAGAAGCTCCCGACTATCTGGCACTGCTCATCTTCAGACATGGGGCAGACCACGAGGTCGGTCACCGCGGACGAGCGGGTCAGCATGGCGCGCATTGCGGTGACTCCGCGCCCGACAAGCACCAGTTCGGCCCGCTGGCCTGCCGTCAGAAACTGCTTGAGCTCTTCCTCAAGCTTCTCGCGCGTCTCAGCCGGGATCTCGGTCACCCCGTCAAGGGCGATGACAACCTCGGGGTCTGCGAGGGCGGCGGTGCCGACCGCGGGATGGGCACCGATGTAGGCGTGCCGATTAAGACCCGCTGCGATCAGCGCTTCAAGGCGGCCGACGATGTAATCCTCGGCATGGGCCGCGATCACCACCACACCGTGCTCGGCGGCACGGCGCTGCATGTCCAGCACGACCGTGGACTTCCCGCTACCGGATGCGCCGGCCAGCAGCCGCACCGCACCAGGCTCTGCCCAATGCTCCAGGAGTTTCGGTCCGGCCGCCGATCCGGCGCCGATCGCCACGTCCGGACGGCAGGCCAGCTCAACCGATCGTTCGTCGGCGCGCGCGAGGACTGAAGCGCAGAATTCCCCTTTGAGTGCGTCGTCCCACTGCTTAGTCGGAATTCGATCCTGCGGTGTTGCCAGTAACTGCAGAACTTCGTCGCGGGTGATGAGTCGGGCGTTCTCGTCGGGCAGGCCGCTGCGCTCGGTGATCATGTTGACTAGTTCAAGCACAACCCATCGGCCGCGCTCCTCGGCTTCAGCTTTGCTGGTCACATTGAGCAGTAGTGCCTGTGCGCGGGTTTGTGCACCGCTGATGAGGTCGGCGTAGGCCAGCACTTCGGCTCGAATAACCGCTCGAGTCAGCGAATCGTCGCTGACGGCTACATCTCCCGTCTTACCCGCGATGAGCTCGCGAATGTCGTGCAGGTCACCGGACGGGGCCCTCTCCAGCGCATCGCGCACTTTCAGGCCCGTCCGGCCGAGGCGCCCATCGGTGACGAACTCATAGGTGGCTGTGAGGTTTTCGGCAGCCAGGCCCGACCAGCGAGCCAGTTCGTCGATGAGTTCTTGCTGCCCCCAGGTGTCACCTTGGTTGCGCCGCCTGAACTGGAACCCTTTGACGAGTTGTCTTTCTACAGAAAGGAGTTCAACGTCGATGATGTCATTTACGGCTTCGACCCGAATAGCGTACAGACCGGGGTCCGCGGCGAGGGCGAGTGCCTGTTGCACAGCTTGAGCGTGTTGATAAGCAAACCCAGCTGACGCCTCCACGCCCCCCATACGGCTCTGCTCTCTTTCTCGGAAATCGCCTTAGCTACCCCTCCGATCCTATCGCTGACATCGGTTGACAAGCGTGCCCGCACGTGGAGGCCACCCGAGATGTTCAAGGCAATCCCGGGAACGTCCACGTGTCGTTTATGTTGTTCGATCGCCGCGAGAAGCCCGCACAAACTTCGCCGCTCGGTGATCACAACTCTCACCAGTCACTGTCGCCAGGAACCGACGGCTCCGCAGGAATTCATAGGACTTTTGCCATTCAGGATGGCGGATCCGCCAACTCCCGCCATCTCCAATGGCAATCCGTCATTGTGTTTGGCAATTTGCAAAGTTGCCGATAACTTCGCCCTTGCGCGCTTGTAATCGACGAACTCGCTCTCGCTCGAAAACTCGGCCACGATGCGACTGATCATCTCGCGGTCATCGACCGTTCGAGCACCCACCGAGAGCGTTGTCCATATCGCGATGCCGCCACGCCATGCTCCTCACCCCTGAAACCTCAACCCCGCCAGCGCTATTGAAGCGCACGGGAGGCGGCGAACTCGCGGGCGCGGGACACCCGGGAGTGGAAGGAGATGATCCGGTGGAGGTCGTACTTGCGCATTGCCTTGGCAAGGCCGATCTGTCCGGCGAGCGTTGCCGCGCTGAGTATTTCCTTGCCGTCGCGGGTGACCAGGATCCCCTTCTGGGCCCACTCGAGGTAGGTGGCGTCATCGACACCGACGACAACCACCTGGTAGTCGGTGAGCAGGTCGCGGTCGATGGCCCCGCCGAAGGGTAGGCGGTGGAACACCGGTCCGAACTTCGCCTCGTCGTCCATCGACGCGTACTCGAAATCGGCCTCCTTGCCTGCCTTGATAACGCGCCCGGCGAAGTAGCGGGGGGTGGCCGTCATGAACAGGCGGCGGGCGCCCTTGACGGCTTTGCCGTCCAGCACTGTGGCGAAGTCTGACGACACCGGGCCGGCTTTCAACTCCATGCAGTCGCCGAGTCGGTTCACCTCGTCACCTACCTCGTCGCGCTGCAGGAGTTCGGGGTGCCCGCGACCAAAGTGCGCGACGCCCTGCTCAACCACCCACGGCTGAGCACGCTGGCAACGCGGTGCTCGCACGTCAACGATCTGGGTGAAGCCACGTGATGAGCAGGGACGATCCGCAGTTGACGTAGGTCGTGCATATCAGCAGAGCAGCCGAACGCCGTGGCTAGGGATCCTCGCGAAGCTCGCCCGGAGGCGTGGGCGGGTTGATTGGGTTGCCCACCGGAACTTGTAACGTGCGCGACATCACTGCCCTGCCAGAGCGTGGTGGGGAGTGAGGCACTGCAGCCAGCGGGTGCGAATTTCAGCGGGCGTGGCGGCCAGGTCGACCGACATGAACCGCATGCGATGGCCCTGGATCTCGGTCTCCTCGTTGAAGTCGGGGCGTTCGGATGTCTTGACGAAGAGCAGCACACCCTCAGCGTTGTTGGCGAGGGCGTCCCCTTGACCGGTCTGCGAGGCCAGGTAGGTGTAGAGCTGGTAAAGATATGCGCTATCCACTGTGATCTTGTTCTCCCGCGAGACCAGGGCGTCGGTGAACTTGGTCTCGATGACAATGCGCCTGTGCGTTGAGGGATTATCAAGTGTCACATCGGTTTTCATGACGGGTAGGTATCCGGTTTGCGAAGGCGTATTGGACGGCCAATGGAGGATCCGCGCTCCCACAATCCATCCCTTCGAGGACAGCGTGTAGCGGAGGAATCCGCGCACTGCAGCTTCGAAGAGTTTCCGGTGCTTGCCAGCATCGTCGAGGAGTGCCGGAAGATCCACAGCGCCTTGGGCATGGAAGGGGATGGCCATCTCCCGCAGGAGGTGGGCGGCGTCGAGCATCCGGCGGTCAGCAGCGTCATGGTGGGCTAGGCGGTCGCGGGACAACTCGCTGCGCGACGGTTCGACGGCGCCGACGCCGAGTCGGTGCATCCGGAAGGCGGCGTTCCGACAACGCTGTGCAAGTTCTTTTCTGATGACGGCTGGCGCTGCGTAGAGCAGGGTGTGAGCGATGAATCGGTTGCGGGGGGAATCGACGCTGAGTTCCTCGAATCGGCAGGCGATGCGGCCCTGGTCGGACAGCCGGCGCGTGACGGTACGTAGGTGGTCGATGCGTCCCCGGACCCGGTCCAGATCGGCGCGGCGGGGCCGGTAGTGCAGGGTCAATTGGTGCCGCAGTCGTTGCTCCACCTCGACGACGAGTACTTCGGCGATGGCATCCAATAGGTCGTTGTCCCGTTCGCCCGCGAGGACCTTGTCGCGTTCGGGTTCCCGTAATTCCGCCAGGAGCTCCGAGGCGTAGATCAGGAGGAACCACATGCTGCGCACCGGAACTTTGGTAGCGCCCTCGCCGAGGATGATCACGGGTGCCCCGCCGGTCAGGCTTTGAGGGCCGCGATGGCGGCGTCGGCCTTCTCGCGGGCGTCGAACCAGTACTCCTGCAGTTGTGGGCCGATCTGTGTGTCGATAACGCCCAAATACCATGCCTTGCCGTCGGACTGGGTCTGCAGAGGTGTCAGGAAGCTCTGTCCGATCAGGAAGTTCGGTCCGAGCATGGGGTCTTGTTCGATGGTCGTATTGAGGTCGCTAATGCGGCTGCGGATCGTCTCCACCAGTCCTGCATCATTCGGCAGCTTCTTGGCGAGGTAACTCGCCCAGGCATCGGTGAAAGCCGGTTCGAGGGTCTCGAAGCTGAACCGCCGGCGCAGGGCCAGATCGACCAGGGCCAGTGACCGGTCGGCGATGTTCATCGTCCCGAGCAGGTACAGGTTGTCGGGCAGGTAATACTCCTCCCCGTCGAATTTCGGATAGCTCAGCGAAAGTGCATCGTCGGGATTGCGTTTGCTCCTCTCGATGAGCGTGAGCATTTCACCAAATGCCTGGGCGGGGTTACCGCGATTGATCTCTTCGATAACGAGGACGTGCGGTACGTCGGGACTGCTGCGAGCGCGTTCGGCGTGCTGGAGTAACGCGCCGTCCACTAACTCGAGTTCGCCCGACTTGGGGCGCCATCCGCGGACGAAGTCCTCGTAGGAAGTGTTGGGATGGAACTGCACCGAGCGGATCGCACCGGGCACTAGGGAGCCGATGAGTGCTTGCGCCAGACGCCGGGCGAGCCATGTCTTCCCCGTCCCGGGGGCACCCTGCAGAACCAGGTTCTGGTTGTCCTTCCAGTGTTCGAGCATCGTCTGCAGACGCTCCTTGGAGTGGAAACTTCCTTCTGCGACGATGTCGGCCACCGTGTAAGGGGTGTCCGAAGACTCGGTCTCGCCGCCGACCTTGGCGTGGCCGCCAGTCTCGGCCTTCTTGCCGGGGTGCGGTTCCGGGAACCATTTCGGCTTCCACATGTCGTCGTACAGGTCGACGGGCCCACCGGCGTCTTTCTCGATGCCGTCGACGATTGTTCGGAGGTCGGCGTCGACGTCCTTGGAGGGGCCGTTGGGAAGGTACTGCGCAGCAAAGGTGGCGCGAAGGGCCCCGCGGTGCTCGTTGCTGACGATGGGCAGGTAGTAGCGCGGTTGGAATGTGTAGAGCAGCGCTTGGCGCTGGGCGGGCTCACGTTGACCCGGGGAGTCCATCACGAGCTTGCGTAGCGCCTCGGGGTCGGTGGCGGCCGCAGCTCGGACAGTGGGGTCTTGGCTCTTGAAGTATTCGGCGAACTCAACGAGAAAGGACAGCTGCGCCCAGCGCCGACTACTCCAGGCAGGGCCGCCATGGAAGACGCCTTCGCTGAATGCAGCGAGAAGATCCGGAGTCAATCCCACCGGCGGGTGCAGGGGTGCCAGAACCTCTTCAATGACTCTGATTTTGGTCGACTCGAGGAAGTTCACGACCGGCAGGATGTTGAGAACATAGATCTCGGCGAACAGTTGCCTTGCCCCGGGGGAGCAGGGCTCGAGTTGGATTGCAAGTTTTTCGGAGAATGACTTGGCCGACACGTCGGGCGCTCCGATGTAGTTGGCGTGCAGTTCGGCGAGGTTGTCGCTGGTCCAGATTTGCTTACCCGGGGTCAGCAGGGACCCATCGGCGATGAGGCAGTCACTGAAGATCTGGGCGCCGACCTTCTCGACTTGCGGGGCGTTCGGTCGGTTCATTGTTGGTGATGCGTTTGCCATTATCTCGTTGTCCCCCAATGCTATCGGCAAGTAATTTCGGCACAGTAAGCGTGATTCGCCGTCACTGCCGGCCTGTCTCCAAGTTTTCGAGCACGGCCTACCCGGCGTCTGGCTCCGCAGCGACTACCTGGTAGAACCATTTCGCGATGTCGGAGATCAGGTAGGCCCGCCCTGGTTTGTTGGTGAAGAAGTAGTCGCTCATCTTCTGGTGCGCGCCCTGGTTGTCGGTGACCGCGTCCTCGACCGCATCCTCAAAGTCGGGCGACTCGGTGAACTGCTTGGTGGAGTTCACTTTCGCCTGCTGCACGAGCGCGGCGTCGTCGAGCAGGGTCCGCAGCAGGGCCTCGAGGAACGACACCTTCTGGGACTCAGTGAAGTCCTCGGAGCCGAAGAGGTCGTTGAGGCGGTCCAGCACCTGCTGGAAGGCGACCATCTTCGGGTCGCGCTTCTCCCCGGATCCGGCGGCGGTGATGCCGGACAGTCCGACCCGCACGCCGAGTCCGATGTCGATGCGGCCGCGGTCGATCTGCTTGACCTTCTTCAGCACCACGTCGGACAGGTCGATCGGAGCGGTGTAGTTGTCGGGCTGGATCACCCGGTCGAGGTTGCGCAGATAGATCTGCTTCTTCTCGAGCGCTGGGTCGCCGTAGTTGATGATCTGCGACATGAAGTCGTAGAGGCGCACGAACGATCCGACGTCCTTGCGGAACATGTCCAGCTCGGCCAGGGCTGCCTTGTCGCCGTCGTTGTGGATCAGGGCTGCCTGGTAGCGCTCGGCGAAGGCCTTCTTGCCGGGGTCGATCGCCGCGGCGAGCGCGTGGTGGCCTTTGGCTTTCACGACGGCTTCCGCGCATTGGTCGATTTCGGCTTGGGTGTAGATGCCGGCGGTGTCGAGTTTCGCCGCGAGGTCGTGGACCAGGTTGGGGTCGGTTTCGGTCTCCAGGAAGGCGTCGGTGTAGTACGGCTCGAACGCCTTGCGGATCTCCTCGGGTTCGTTGACGAAGTCGACGACTTCCGTTGTGGCCGCGGTCTTCGGCGTTCCCGACGGGGTGCGGTAGGTGCGGTTGAGTCGCGAGAGGGTTTGCACCGCGGTGACCCCGGAGAGGATCCGGTCGACGTACATCGCACACAGCAGGGGTTGATCGAAGCCGGTCTGGAACTTGTTGGCGACGATCATCACCTTGTACTTATCGCCGCGGAACGACGTCCGCAGATCCTTCACTCCGGGGTTCATGCTGGCCTCGGTGAAGTCGCCCGGCCCCGATTCCGGGTCCGAAACGGTGCCGGAGAACGCCACCAAAGTGCCGTAGCCGTAACCCTTCTTGGCGATGTAGTCGTCGATCGCGAGCTTGTAGCGCACCGCGGCCTTGCGGGAGTCGGTGACCACCATCGCCTTGGCGTGTCCGTCGAGCAGGTCCGCGACGTTCTCCCGGAAGTGCTCGACGATGATCGCGGCCTTCTGCGCGATGGTCTGCGGGTTGAGCTTGACCCAGCGCATGACCTCCTTGGTGGCCTTGGACTGATCCACCTCGCCGCCGGCAGCGTTCTGGGCGACCTGGAACGCCAGCTTGAAGCTGTGGTAGCCGGTGAGCACATCGAGGATGTATCCCTCCTGGATGGCCTGCTTCATCGTGTAGATGTGAAACGGCGCCGGTGGCTCGCCAGGGGCCGGGCGGCGGCCGAACAGTTCCAGCGTCTTGGCCTTCGGGGTGGCGGTGAACGCGAAGTAGGAGATATTGGCCGACTCCGCACGCTCGGCGGCCTCGGCCGCCAGCACCGCCTCGACGTCGATCTCCCCGCCCTCCTCGATCTCCTTGATCTCTTCGGCGGTCAGCACCGCCTTCAGCTTGGCGGCGACCTCACCGGACTGCGACGAGTGCGCCTCGTCGGCGATGACGGCGAATGTCTTGCCCTTGAGGCCCTTGTTCTTCCGGATCTCGGCCATCGCGAACGGGAACGTCTGAATGGTGACGACGATGATCAGCTTGCCGTCGATCAAAGCTTTGGCCAGCAGCCCAGACTTCGACTTCACATCGCCGGACTTCGCGGCTTCGGCGCGGTCGATCGCGACGACGATGCCCGCGTCGTTGTCGATCTGCTTGATCGCGTCCTGCAGCTGGTCGTCGAGCACGTTGCGGTCGGTCACCACGATGACCGAGTCGAACACCTTGTGGTTGTCGACCTGTAGGCGTGCCATCCGGTGCGCGGTCCAGGCGATCGAGTCGGTCTTGCCCGAGCCAGCCGAGTGCTGGATCAGGTAGCGGTTGCCGACACCCTCCGCGGTGACTTTCGCGGTGAGTTCGGTGACCGCCTCCCACTGATGAAACCGCGGGAAGCGCAGCGACGACGACTTGGTGGTCTTGCCGCTGATCGGATCGGTGCTCGACTCGTGCTTGATGTACATCAGGCGACCGAGAATGTTCAGCCACGCGTCGCGCTGCAGCACCCGCTCCCACAGATACGCGGTGCGCGGCCCGTCTGGGTTGAGCGGGTTGCCGGCGCCGCCATCCTCGGCGCCGCGGTTGAAAGGTAGGAAATGTGTTGTCTCCCCAGCGAGTTTGGTGGTCATCCACACCTCGTCGTCGGACACCGCGAAGTGCACCAGGGCGCGGGCACCGGAGACGAACAGCGGCTGCACCGCCCCGGAGGCGCGGTCCTTGGGCAGGCGGGAGGTCTTGTACTGGGTGATCGCATCGAAGATGGTCTGGGTGAATTCCGTCTTGAGCTCGGCGGTGGCGACGGGAAGCCCGTTGACGAAGAACACCAGATCCACCGACCGCTGATCGGCGGTGGAGAAGTGCACCTGCCGCATCACCCGCAGCCGCACCGCCGCGTGGTCGGCGTTGCGCTTCTCATTCAGCGTCGACTCCGGCCTGAACACGCACATCTCGAACTTCGCCGACAGATGCGAGAACCCCTTACGCAGCAGGTTCAGCGTGCCGCCACCGTTGTCCATCGGGGTGTCAAGAACTTTCACAATCCGGTCCAGCAGCTGCGACTGCTGCTTGGCGACGTCGCCGCCGCCGGCCTTGACCACCTTGGCCAGCTGGTCGGGCTGGGTGTCCGCCAGCCATGCCAGGACATCCTCGGGGAACAGGGCGCGTTCGCGGTCGTAGCCGGCGTCGTTCGGCGAGTAGAGCCACCCGTGGACATTCAGGTGCTCAACGAATTCCGTCTCGAACGCGATCTCCTTGTGCTGGTCCATGTTTCAGGCCACCTCCCGCACGTCGATCTGCCCGGTGACAGCGGCGGTGATGAGCGCCGAGCGACGCTCCCGGGAGAGGTCGATGAACGTCTCGGTCTCGGCGATCAGGGCGTCGATCTTGGCGGTCTGCTCATCGAGGTAGGCGACGATGCGTCGCTGCTCCTCGAGGGGCGGGAGCGGGAGCTCGATGTTTACCATCCGTGTCAGGCCAAGGTCATTGTTGGTGGCTCCACGCGTGTACATCTGTGATTGCTCGTAGCACGGCCCGCTATTAAGCGCGTAGGCAAGAAAATACGGGTCGACTAGCTCGCGACGAACCTTGAGGACTGCCACATGAACCCAGACCTGAAACGGGAAGTCGAGGTCAACGACTCTCGCGATTCCGGTCGTTCCACCCTTGGTGTAGAGAACGTCGCCTCGCTCAGGCACCACCCGTAGCGAGAAGGAAGCGAAATCCTCGGCGGAGACAAACTTCGCATCTTCCAGCGCCCACCGGTCAACCTTGATGTTTCGCGCCGAGATGAACATGTAACCGTCATCGACGTAGTTCGGAGAAAAATGTGGACCATCGGCAACGAAGTTGAGTACACGGCGCAGCTGAACAACTTGCCATGCAGCGGGTAGCTCCACCCACCAGCGACTACGAGACAAGTGCTTGGCCTCTTCTTCAAGCGAACCAGACACCGCACGCTGAACGGCAGCGGCGCGCCGCTCCTGCAGCAGCTCGATCAGTCCCTGCTGCTCCTCGATGAGCGTGTCGATCCGGGCCGTCTCGCAGTCGAGGTAGTCGGCGATGGCGCGCTGCTCATTGATGGGGGGGATCGGCAGCGGCAGGTTATCTAGGTCTCCTTGTTGGACCCTGCGGTCGAATGTTGTCTGCGCTCGCGTGTAGAGAAGATACTGGTCGAGGTAGGGCTGAGAACGCAGTAGGTAGTGCAGGAATCGAGGTTGAATGGTGGTGCGTGATCGAAAGACCCGGTAGTCGGGGCTAACTGCACCGTCGAGTGTCGAGACCCCGACTCCGCCGCCAATAAGCCACATGGGGTTAACGACGAGATCGCCAACGTGAGCGATGAGATACCTGGGGAGGTTGGCTGTGTCCGGTTCTTGGCGCGGATCCAACGACCGCGGCACTACGGCGCCTGTCGACCGCAACGAAAGCATTTCGTAGGTCAGGTCCTCATTCCGCTCATTAAGCCGGTCGAGGACCGCTTTGAAGCGCCTGGCCTCCCATGCATCCGGCAGATGCGCAAGCAGCGGAGTGACCGCTGCATGGACACCAATCAATTCCCTTCCACCTCCCGCAGCAGGTTCATGATCTTGGCGACCTGCTTCTCCAGGTCGGCGTCGATCTCGGCGAGGGGCCGCGGCGGTACGTACTTGTAGAACTGCCGGGTGAACGGGATCTCGTAGCCGACCTTGGTCTTCTTGGTGTCGACCCAGAGGTCGGGGACGTGCGGACGGACCTCGGCCTCGAAGTACGCCTCGATCGTCGGGTCGCGGCCGGCATCGCCAGCGGTGTTGCCCCCGTAGGTGAACGGGACGTTCTCGACGTCACGCTTCTTGGCATCCGGCTTCGGGTTGCCCTTGCTGTCGGTGACCGGTTTACCGTCCTGATCCAGCAGCGGACGTTCGACGGTGATGGTCCAGTAGCCGAAGTCGTTGGCGGTGAACACCTTCGAGAAGTCGGGGTCGGCCTCGTCGAAGGCGTCATAGAGCGCGACGGTGCGGTCGCGGGAGGCGGCGTCAACCTCGCGGCCTTTCGCGCCGAGGTTCTTACGCATCTTCGTCCAGAACGACGTCGCGTCGATCAGTTGGACTTTGCCCCGCCGATCAGCCCGTTTCGTGTTGTCCAGAATCCAGATATAGGTGGCGATGCCGGTGTTGAAGAACATGTTCGTCGGCAGCGCTACGATCGCCTCCACCAGATCCGATTCCAGCAGCCACTGGCGGATCTTCGACTGCCCGGATTCGGCGGCGCCGTTGAACAGCGGCGAGCCGTTCAGCACGATGCCGGCACGGCCCCCGCCCTCGTGGGCGGGGCGCATCTTGTGGGCGAGGTGGCACAGGAACAGCATCTGGCCGTCGCCGATCGACGGCAGGCCGTGGGAGAACCGGGAACCCGAGGTGAGGGCTTCCTTCTCGACCGCTTCGTGCGAGGCTTTCCAGTCAAAACCGTAGGGCGGGTTGGACATGCAGAAGTCGAAGGTGCGGTCCCAGAACTGGTCGTCTTGGAGGGTGTCGCCCAATCGGATGTTTCCGGCATCCTGGCCCTTGGCGATCATGTCGCTCTTGCAGATCGCATACGACTGGTCGTTGATCTCCTGGCCGTACAGCCGCAGCCGGGCCTCGGGGTTGCGTTCCAGCAGCCGCTCCTCGGCCACCGAGAGCATCCCGCCGGTCCCCGCGGTGGGGTCATAGATCGTGCGGACGGTGCCGGGCTCCAGCAGCGCTGCGTTCTCCTCGGCGAACAGCAGATCGACCATCAGCCGGATCGCGTCGCGCGGGGTGTAGTGCTCGCCCGCTTCCTCGTTGGAGGCTTCGGCGAACTTGTAGATCAGGAACTCGAACAGGTCGCCCATCTCGGCGTTGGGCACGGCGTCGGGATGCAGGTCGACCTCGGCGAACTTTGAGGTCACCAGGTACAGCCGGTTCTTCTCGTCCAGGGTCGCCAGCTCGTTGTCGAACTTGAACCGCTCGAAGACGTCGATGTTGGCCGAGAAGCCGGTGATGTAGTCCATCAGGTTCGCCCGCAGGCCCTCGGGGTCCTCCAGCAGCAGCTTGAAGTCGAAGGCGCTGGTGTTGTAGAAGCCCAGGCCGGTCTTGCGCTTCACCTGGACGTCGAGGGCTCCGTCGCTGTACTTGGAGGCCAGTGCCCGTACCTCGTCGCGGGTCGGTTCGAGGATGCAGTCCAGGCGCCGCAGGATCGTGAACGGGAGGATCACACCGCCGTACTGGTGCGGCTTGTACACGCCGCGGAGCTGGTCCGCGATCCCCCACACGAAGTTGCCCAGCTTGCTCAACCCGATCTCCCCTTCCGCAGGTTCCGCACCAGCCCCAAGTCCGTCGACGTCAGATGAGCCTATGCGGCCGGTGACGTTCCCGGAGCGGAGCGGTCGCGTGTCCTGTCGCGGCGTAGCCGAAGCGTTCCGGAGCCGGCCGAACAGAGGTCACGCGGGGAATCGCGGCGGGGTAGAAGAACCACGGCGCGTCGGCATAGCGCCACAGTGATGCAGTTGGGGTCAGTGTGTAGCACTGGGATTCAGTCCCGACGGTTCAGCTCGCTCCCCGGTCGCCATTCGCGGTGCGGGGAACCTTGATGGCCTGTGCTCAGTTGCGCAGGTCGAGCGTCGCCCCGGTCCTGCGCATCATCTCGAACGGACTCAGACACGTCACGCCCATCGCCGCGCAGGCTTCGGGGATCATCACGCGGTTGCGCCTCGCGGGATTCGACTGTTCGTGGGTGATCACGACGTGGTCGTGGGCGCGGGCGTACGCCACGAGCAGGTAGTCGGCGGCGCTGCCGGTGAACGCGGCCAGAGCAGCGGGCGTGAACGACTGCGAGCTCGCCCAGCCGGACAGAGCCGGGAGGTGGGCCGTGGCTGCCTGGTCCATCGGCCGGAAGAACGGGCTGTTCGCCTTGGCCCACTCGGCGAGCTCATCGTCGCCGGCGACCAGCTCGTTGCGGATCGCATCGATGCTGCACACGTGACCAGCAGAGTAGCGTGAGTTTTGGCCCAGCGCGCCATGTTGGCGGTGCTCAAGCCGGCATTGACGACGCCAAAGACTGGCATCCTGTCCCGGGGTGCCCACCCCAGGGCCGGCGCTGCCGCTTGCACTTCCCGGGCGAACTGAACTGCCTTTTGAAGACGTACCGATCATGGATAACCGACGTTATGGATGACATACGTGGGTGTGTGTGTCCCGGAGGCGGCGCGGGTCTTCTCCGCGTTCTTCATTACCAGCCGCTTTGAGCGCAGCGGCATCACCGATGGCAGCCGCCACCTCACCGCCTCTCCCCCGCCGCTGTCGAAGCTTCGCCTTGATCCCGCCGGCCTGGATGACGTCCTGACCAAAGCGCTCTCGAAAGACCCCGCCGACCGCTACCCGCGGTGGACGGACTTCGCCCGCGCCCTGGCCGGCCAGGCCGACACACCCCCCAGATCTCCGCGTCGGCACCCACAGCCGAAGCCCCAGCGCCGCACCGATCCACCCTCTCAACACCCCCAGCGGCCCCACCCACTCCCCCATCGGCGGCTCGAGAAGGGGGCTCGCGATGGCGATGGCTAATCCCCGCGGCGGCTGTCGCGATCATCGCCGTAGCCAGTGCAACGATGGGTTGTCACGCGCCACTCCCCCAGCACCCGGCCTGGCACGCCAGCTGCAAGCGTCGCTGCGATCCCTGCACCGGTCACTAGCGCTGCTGCGGGCCTCTCCCCCGGCGCCGAGCACGTTCGCCGCTCCGGTCCCCGATCCCAATCGGCCACCGCAAGGCAACTGTCCGCCGGCGTGCACCAAGATTCCTGATTCGGCGTGGATGGCTCCTCACACGATCCCCTTGTACGACAAGTACTCCTGGCCCCAGCTGGGCCCCTTGTCCGAAGCTGTCTCGAGTCCGCGGTTCAAGAGTGACAAGCTGTGTGCCGCCGCACCGCTGGCCGCTGAGGAGCACGATAGCGCGTTGGCGTCTCGGGTGATCCTGCCCAACCCGCCGGGTCAGTGGCAGCTGCAGGTCCAGATTCTGCATTGGCGCGGCGATCCCTGGGTCGGCGGTCAACGGGCCTCCGCTGTCATGGATTCCGCCACTGCGCTGCTGCGCAACAACTGCTCGTTCAACGCGCCCGGGGTTTCGGTGTCACGCATCACCGAGCAGTCGGTGCCGGGACACCCGGGCCAGTCGCTGGCGGCGGTGATCACGATGGGGGGCGCTGCGCCGCTGGTCGCCTATGAGTATCTTGTCTCGGATCTGCGCAATGGCACCGTCGTCGAGCTCGCGATGGCCGACCTCCCCGCCCGCCGTCGACTGGCCGACCATCGATGATGAGCAACTGCTCGCCGATATGGTGGCCCCGCTGTGCACGGCCTACGTCAATTCCTGCACCACCTAGGGCGGCTCGCCTGAGCAACGAATGGCCCGTCCTGGTGGACGGCCTGGACAATGCGCGCACAGCTAGTCCTGCGCCGCAGCCCGGCTATCGAACATATGATCGAATCTATGCCGAGGCTACGCCGTACGTCGCGAGGCTACGAGGAGGTTCCTCCCCCGTACTGCGCGACGTGCGGGGCGCCGTTCGTCAGGGGCGAGACGTTGGTAGGCCTGCGGAGATGCTGTACGGGCTGCGCATCGGGTGGGTTTCACCGTTCGCACTGGTGCCCCCATTGCGAGCAGACGACCTTGACTCCCCCGATGGGCACAGCGTGTCGCCCGAAGGATTTCGATGATCGGTGATGGCCGTTGTGGGCCAGCCCCTTCGATGGCGTAGTGGCTATTCGGTAGGTCGAGCGGTGGTTGAGCCACGGTGGCGGGCATCGGCGGGCTTGGTAGTCGGTGGCCGGCCGGTAGTGGAGGGGTTGGTCGAGGGTGGCGCAGTGCAGCTCGTCATTACGGTCGGGGGCGGTGCGAATGTCGACGGTGTAGCCCGTGACGGGAAGGCTGTCGCGTAGCTCCGCCGGCCCCGGGCCGTACACGGCGGATCAACAACCGGGACACGGCTGCCGACCGCCGCGGTCCGCCGAGAGGGCTTGACCGTGGCCGCCAGGGTTGTTGACCGGCGGGACGAGCTGTTGAGCCATCGGCTGTCGCCCGAAGATTTGGTGCCGAAAGCAGTTCCGGAGTGCCCATAGGCTCGGTTGAAGTGCCGAGGCCCAGGGGATGTGAGGGATGTTGTGATCGGTTCCGACGTCGTGGACGCCCGCCGCGCGGCAGCCCGTTTCTTTTGGTGCTGGCTGATTGTCGCGACGGCGATGTCGGTGGCGGGCAATGTCGCCCATGCGCTACTCATCGCGCCCGCCGCGACACGCTGGATGGCAGCGGTGGCCGCCTTGGTACCTCCCGCGGTGCTTATCAGCGCAAATCATTCCATCTCTGTGCTGTATCGAACCCGTGTCGGCGGCGGGGCGTACTGGGTGGCGTTGCTGGCCACGATCGTGTTGGCGTTGGGCGCGTTCGTCTTGAGTTTCGACGCCCTTCGCTCCTTGGCGGTCGTGGTGGGCTTCCGGCCCTCGATCGCCTGGATTTGGCCGGCGGTGATCGACGTCGCCATCGGGCATGCGACGTTGTGCTTGCTGTCGCTGAGCCGCCCGCGCCGGTCTACCTCACCGGCGGGCACCTTGGCTCCGCGGGGCGAGCCTGCGCTCTCCCCCACCTCCGACGTGCGGATCGGCGTACAGACACCCGCTCCCCCATCGGCCACCCCGGCTGCGTTTTCTGTCGAGTCCGAGGTCGGTGGAGCGACGGCCGCCACCCCCGGTGTGCCGTCGACGATGCAGGCTCGGGCTTTGGCGGCGGTGCCAGCGGCATCGTCGTCTCCCCCGGAGGGTCGGGCCGGGATCGCGAACTGTCCTGATCCGGCGGTGATCCGGCGGTGGCGGCCGCACGCCGATTCGCTACTGGCCAGCACGCGGATGCGTCAAAAGCCGGAGGTCATCGCGGCGGTATTGGCGCAGCGGGCCGACGGCAAGCGCGCGACCAGCATCGCTGCCTTGCATAACATTCCCACCAGTACGGTGCAGCGGATCTTGACTGCAGCGGACAAAGTCCTCGGTGCTGTCGAAATGACCGGATAATCAGGACGCGGGCGCGACCTACCGCTGGGCAGCCCCGATGACGTCGGGCACCGCTTGACGCAGGCTGTTGACGACTAACTCCGACATGCTGACGCCTTGCTTGTCCGCGATCACGCGCAGCGCCTCGTGTTCGTCGGGCAATAACCGCACACCGAGGAGCTTCGTGCGGTGCCGCTTCTCGGAAACGCTCATAGTCTGCACTCCCTGCCGCTGGCGGTCGACTCTCTCGATTCCCATTCGTGACGTCTGGGTGTTGAGCGCGTACCGATGCCCAAATTGTACAAACTGATGGCCTAATTGCCTATTCTGATGGCCTCGTGTCCCCATCTTGTCGGAACTTTGGGGCTGACCGTTAGGCATCGGGCGCGCTAACATTGGCGCAGAATAGACATTTCGGCCATTGATGCAGGCAAGGGGCGTCCGCGTGACGGCAACAGGTGGTGGGTGGAAGTACCCCCCTGCCGGTGTGCCGACGGAACCTGAGCCGGGCCGTGTGTATGTGTCGCTGTCTGAGGCTAGAGAGCGCACTGGAAAGGACCGGCGCACGCTGCAGAGAGCGGTGGAACGAGGGGATGTGCCCGGTTGGGCGCGGCCCGGGTTGCGCAAGCTGCATTGGTTTATCTACCAGGATGGCCTGCCCGCCGGCCCCACGGTTGCCGACGATGACCGTGTCGCTCGGCTGGAGGTGGTTGTCGCGGAGCTGCTCGCGCAGGTAGCCGAGTTGCGAACGTCAAGGGGCGGTGACACTGAGGCGGCGGAGTTGGCTGAGTTGCGGGCTCGTGTGGTGGTGTCCGACGAGACGAACCTTCAGTTGATCGCCGCCCAGGACGACCTGGAGCAGGCCGCCCAGCAAGCCCTGGCGGCGGCTCAGCAAGCGCTCACCGCCGGTGGGCGCTATCGGCGGGCTTTGGCGCAGGTGATGACGCCTGGTCATGTCGGTGATCTGAGCTCAAGCGCCCTCGACTGAACACCGGCGCGGCGGTCTATTCCGCCCCTCGCGCGGCTCCCCTCCCCCGCCGGCACAGCCGGCCACACTCGCTCGGCCGGACGCCTGAACACGGCCTCTGGAGCTTTGCCCGCGGCTACGTGTCGGCACGATCGGCTCCCCTCCCCCGCCGGGTACCTGCTATGTCAGACCGGGTGGTCTGACGTTAATGCCGTGGCGGGGCTGGTTAGAGGCCAAATTCATAGCGCAGGGCCTGCTCGACTAAGGCTGAGCGGGTGCCGGCGTTCCAGGTCACCACGTACTCGTCGAGCAGTCGGGCGTTGGCCGGGTCGATGCCCGCCAAGGGCACATTGCGGGCAGGCGTGATATGGCGGCGCCGGCGGGGAACGACGGTTGCCACCGGCCGGATGAACAGGGCGCCGCCAACTGGCGTTGCGGGTTCGTCCTGTGTCCACGCCGTGGCCAATTGCTGGGCATGGTGTTCGAGGGCGTCCATGACGATCCCCCCGAAAGGCCTTGCTTTGGAGGGCTTGTCGAGCTTTTCCTTGGCCGACACCTGGGCTAGGCGCTGATACACGTCGGCGGACAGCAAGACTTCCGGTGGCCGCGGCCGTGGAGCTCGGGCACCTGGGTGTGACGATTTCGTGGTGCGGGTGGTGGGCTCGGCCGGGCGACGGGCCGGGGCGCGACGCGCGGATTCCTCAATCCGCTCCGAGGCGACCGGAGGCGGCGCCGTGGTGGGCGTCTCCTCGCGCGGCACGGCGCGCAGATGGGAGTCTGCTGCCGGGGGCGGCGGGGCCGGTAGCGGGCGTACAGCCGGCGCGGACCAGCCGGCGTCGAGCACGTCGTCGATGGCGTTGGGGTCGAAGACCGGTTTGCGCTTTTCTCGTGATGGTGCCATCGGTTATGCCCCCACGATCGCAATGTCGGTGTTGTCGGCCTCGTAGCGGGCCAGCCGCTTGATCATCTCGTACACCAGTTCTTGGTAGTCCGCGGCGACGCCGCTGGGGTCGCTGGACCACATCCCGCGCTCTGGGCGCTCTTTTTTCCGTAGCCTCGCCAAGCGTTCTTTCTTGTCGGCGTTGGCCAGTGCAGGCAGTTCCCCGGCGGTGACTGCGAGGTTGCGCATGTCGACTGCGGCGCCTTCGAGGTGGCGGATGACGGCCCCGAACGGCTCCACCCCGGAGCCCTCGAGCATTTCCGAGATTTGTTCGATGGTGTCCTGATTGCGCCGCGTCGCCGACCTGTCCACGTCGAATAGCACGACACCGAGCAGGTTGATCAGGGCGCCGGCTTTGCGGACCCTCCAGAAGCGTTGTGCCAGAAGGGCTACGCCGTCTTGGGATCCCCGATCGGACTTGGTGGGGATGATCAGGTAGTTCGCTACCGCGAGGAAGGTGTCCAGGAGCGGAACGTCGCCGGGCGCCGAATCGATGAGGACGAGCTCGTACTGCTCCTGGTCGCACAGTTGCTGCAGAGATCTTTCGAAGTTGGCGGCCATGTTGACCCCGGCCTCGACCATCGCGTAGGCCGCGGCGCCGACGATCGAGAGGTTCGGTCCGCCGGGGATCACGTCCAGGTTGGGCCGCACGTCACGCTGGGGCTGCAGCGGCGACCCGTACTGCAGGGTCTGGGCAAGTGAAGCCCCGCTGTCGCTGGGCGCGCCGAGGTCGGTGCGGCTCACGGTGCCCTGCGGGTCACCGTCAATGACAAGGACTTTGCGGCCCCCTCGCCGGCCACCGGTGGCGATCATCTCGGCGATGGCGGCCACGGTCGTCGACTTGCCGACGCCGCCCTTCTGATTGGCCACGAGTATTACGCGTGCGGATCCTCCCATTGTCATGCCTGTGACCGTAACAACGAACGGCCGTCGACGCGCACGGCGACACGTGGGTGTGGACGTGTCGTGACACGTCCGTTACGACGTGCGTGCCCGTCTCCGTCCTGGCGGGCGCACCACCGTTCGTGCATCCCTCCGCCGCAACGTACGTACAGCCGTGCGGGACGACGTGCGGTACGACGTGTGGGACAACGTCCGCTGCGTTGTGTGTTGTCCCGCACGTCTATCGGCCCGTGCACCCGTCCGTCACAGCGGACGGTGGCACCGCCGTGTTTACGGACGTTATTACGCCCGCAGCGTCGGTTGGTGCCATGGACGTATGTACGCTCGGTCTTGCGCCCACGCCCACGTCCGCTTACACGGACGTTGCACCGACCGTACTGATGCACGTCGTGAACCCGTATTAGCAGCCGTAGTGTCACACGTATGGCGGGCCGTGGCGGCACCCGTTGGATGATCCCGCCACCTACACGGGTGCGCATCCGGGGGAGGGCACGTAGCCGAACACGTGCAGAGTGACGTCTCTACGCGCGGTTGATCGTCCGTGTCGTCATCCGTATCTCGCAGCTCACCGGCCCATCGCTTGCCAACCGTGATGTCGGTGCGCCCGTCGGGGACATGCCGAGGGCCCAGCGTGCGTCCGGAGGAAGTCCGCAATTATCGCTGCCCTCCACAGCGGCAATTGGGTGCGCGGACCGGTCGAAATCCTTGCCGGGCGAGGTCGGTCGCGCCGCCCGCGATGGTGTCACCCTGGGCGCAAAGCGGGCCGGATCGGGTCTCGATTCGCCGCCTTCGTGGGTCGCAATACGGGGTCTGCCAGCGCGGGTTGCGCGGCACTTCGCGACGCGATTGTGGGCGATGTCAGGGCGCGAACCGGCTGGCTGCAAGCTGGGGGAGTGGCGTCGCTCAAGCACGTTCCGATGAGCAGGTGCGGCGCGGCTATCGGGTGCAGCGTTATGGACGGAGCGCGTCCGCGCCGGGTGCAACGGTGCGGTCGTCGCGTGTTGTGGGGAGCACTCGGCTGCCGCCGTTGAGGAAGGCCCACTGGTGTTGGCGCCAGTAAAAGGGGCTGTAGGCGGGATCGTAGCCCGGCATCACCAGGTATCCCAGACTCTGGATGAACTGTCGTTGTGCTGATCTGATCGCCTCGGCGCAGGGTCGGCAGGCAGCGTAGGCGCTTGCGGCAGACTCGGTGTCCCATCCGCGGCGGCCTGGGATCCGGCTGAGCACGGTGTCGAAGGTGTAGCGGCAGCGCGGTGTCATGAGTTCGCAATGGCCCGCGCAGCGGGCGGTGATTCGCTGCAGGGCGGTGTGTCGGCGTCGATCCGCCAGGATCTCGATGATGTCGATCGCCGCTGTGGCCGTCGTCGCCGGTGGCGGTGGATCGTCGTCGGCGCGGTCGGCTACTGGGCGCTCGGGTCGCTGCTCAGCGTTGTCGCCCTCGGCGGCAACCGATTCCAGGAGCCCGGCGACGTCGGCGAGGTTGTCATTAATGAACACCCCGGCCCACATCCCGAACGTGGCCTGGTGTTCGAGCGCCTGGGTGGCACACCACTGGCGCCGGGGGCAGATGAGACATTCAGCTTGCGCGTAGTGCCGGTTGTGCGGGTCGAACCAGCGTTCTGGTTGTGCCGCACACGGCGGGCGCACCGCAGCGCCGGTCGTGGCGTCGACGACGCTCATGGCTGGCTCGATCCGCCGTTGGATTGCCGGTCTGCGCGCCGGCGTTGCAGGGCCTCGGCGAGGGCCTGGCGGGCTGCGGCGTGCCCGGGTCCGTCCAGGGCGGCCCGGCCTTGTTCGCGAGCCCGTTGATGAGCGGCGCTCTCGGCGGCGTTCCGGGCGATTCGGGCGCGCTGGGCGGCCAGTTCCTCGGCTTCGCGGGCTTCGTCGAGGGCCGCAGGACGTTCGTCGAGGTTGTCGTGCCAGCGCAGCATGTGTCCCAGCAGACCGGCGGGCTTGTAGGGGCTGTCGGGAACCCAGTTCCCGGCGGCGCTGTAGTCGCTGATCAGCTGGTTGACGTCGCGGGCTGTCCAGCCGTGCTGCGCAGCGCCGTTGAGGACTCCGGCCCACGCCGTGGTGGTGCGGTAGCGGCGCGCCCATGGTGGACTTTGTGGCGCGCAGGCCCATTGTCGGGCGAGCCGGGCCCCTGATTCTGTCTGTGCGCGCCGCGCAGCGGCGTTGTTGCCGCCGCGCGAGCGGCGGTTGGTGGTAGTGAGTAATTTCTTACTGGAGTTAATTTCCCTAACGGGACCACTTCGTGGATGGGGTGACAGTTGTGGAAACCGACTGTCGTGCAAGGCCCACACCGACGCCCAGCCGCGGCCGCGGTCTCCGACACGCCAGCTCGCGAAGCGTTCGTCGCGGGTGCGCTGACGCCCGCGCAACACTTCGGTCGCCACGCCCAGGAGGCGCAGGGCCGTTGAGGCGCGCTGGACGGTGCGTACCGAGACCCCGGCGGCGCGGGCCAGTGTCTCGTTGGTGGGCCGACAGCTGCGTCCGGTGCGGTGATCGGCGTAGTCGGCGCGGGCCTGGGCCACCCGCACCAGTGTCTTGAGTCCGATCGGATTGCCGGGCATCAGCGGCGCCACGTCGGTGGCGTACCGCACGGCGTAGGCCACGGGCACGGTGCCCTGTACCCAGCGCTGTGCACCGCGCCAGCAGGGGATTCCGGCCCACGGCATGTCCCCGAGGTCGAGCCGGATGGCGTCGACTGCCGGACCGCGACGATGGTCGTGGCCGGCGGCACGCAGAATCCAGACCGGGGCTGTGCGGGCGGTGCCGGCGCGGGGCAGGGACTTGGTGCACCCGCGGTAGGGCAGCAGTGCTGGTGGTAACGATTTGTGACGGCGGGCGCTGTTGTCTGGCTCTGTCAGAGCGCATGCGCTACCGTGGATTGTGTCTTCCAAGACAATCCTTCGGGGTTGGTGCGCAAGCACCCACGAGTCGAGTTCCAGCTCGGCTCTTTCGGCCCTCGGCTTCCGGCCGGGGGCCGAATCATGTTGTGGCTGTGGGTAGTTGCGCGATATTCAGTTTCGTTTGGCGCGCCCGGCAGCGGCGCCTGGGGCTACGGCGTCGCGATCACCCCCATAGCAGCTCCCCGGGCGGTTTAACCGCCGGATATGCGTATCGCCGTGCAGGTCGATGATGGAGATACATATGCTCAGCATGCCGGTGCGAGTGCCGCTTTCCGGGCTGACACGCCGCGCGGCGGTTAAACCAGATCGCCCGACTCATGCCTGATCGCCGAAGACCAGCAGTAGCACGGCGTAGGCGGACCACAGGCCGCGAATCGCCGATTCCAGGTGGTGGACGCCGTCTCGGGCGGGGCGCTCCCTGCGCAGGAAGCCATGTTCGGCGGGGTGGAGCCGCAGCTCCTCCGTGGCGGTTTCGGCCCGCTCGATGTGGTTGAGGCTGTCGAGCAGCTCGCCGCGTACCCGGCGGCGGACGGGATGCTGCTGTAGCCGGGTCGGTGGGATCTCGATGACGTTGTCTGTGGCGGTCATCGGGCTGTCCTTTTGTGGGGGAGGGTGAGCGTGGGTGGCGGTGTGCGGGCCGGGGGTCAGTGCCCAGCGCACGTCGCGGCCTCGCTGCAGGGGGAGGTGCTGGACTTGGCTGCGGTTGCGCAGCGTGAGCAGCGCCCGGTACGGGGTGGGGATCGAGCTCGACGGGTTGGGTCACGGCCCACCGTGCGGGCTGATTGTCGTGGGTGCGGTCCCTGTGCGCGTGGCGACGGGTCATTGCCGAGATCTCTCTGCGTCGGGTGGATTAGGGGTAAGTGGGCGTGATCTGCCGAGGTGTGGCCCTAGCCGGCGCGGGTGCGGGCCGCGTACTGGTTGCCCACCTTGGCGATCGAGGCCAGTTGGCGCAGGCCGGTGGCGCGCGAGCGCGCCTGGACATTGCTGTCCAGGTACACCCCGGACCAGATTCCTTGCGGGTAAGGAATGTTCAACGCCTCTGCAGCGCAGGCGAATCGCCGTGGGCACCGAAGCCGGCACAGCGCCTTGACTTGCGGGTCGTTGCCGCTGTTGAGCCAGCGGTCGGGATCAGCGGCACACGGTGTGGTCGGCGCCGCCGTGCGCGGCATGTCGAGCATCACGGTCACGGGTTGCTCCTTCCATTGAGGCGGAGATGTTCCTTGTCGGCGAACCATTATCACCAAACGTTATCGTCAGGATGGAACGTTATCACCATAACGTTAGCAGTACAAGCCGAACGTTAGCGTCTGTGCGAGCGGCTCTGGTTAGCAGCTGGCGGGGCAACGCACACGTTTGTTGCCGCGCCGAGGGAGGAACTCGCGCCGGGTCTGCTCGGTGCGTGCCGATAGACTGAGCGGATGCACGAGGACGAGGCTGCGCCCGACGCGGCGCGTGCTGGTGCTGCTTTCGCCGCTCGCCGAAAAGAATTGGGACTTTCCCAACGCGACCTGGGCAAACTCAATGTCATCACCCAGCCCTCATTGATCCACTTCGAACTGGGCCGGTCCTGGCCGCGGGAGAAGACTCGCGCCAAGCTCGAGAGGGTTGTGCAGTGGCCGGCCGGAACGTTAGCAAAGCTGGCCCGCGGCGGCGCGATCCCGATATCGGTCCCACAGGAAACGTTAGCCGCGCCTGCGGACTCAGTGCGCACCTCGGATGCCGCGGATGGGGGTGTGCCGGCGACGGAAAGTCAGGCGGCGAGCGTTTCGATGATCGAGACCGCCCTGGAGGTGGCGCTCAACGCACTCGGGGTGGCCGTCGATGCGCTGCCGGAGCGCACTGACGTCCAGTTCGGTCCGCGCGCCCTGCCGGTATTGGCCGACCTGCGGCAGCTGGAGGCAACTCTGGCTGCCGCGGTGCGCGCCAGCGGCAGCGCCCCGCCTCTGCTCCGGGCACTGACCTCGGTGCGCCGCCGCTACGACGAGCTGATGGCGGCGGCCGCCGACGCACCGGGGGCCACGATCGGTCAACGGCTCTACGCGGCCCGCCGCCAGGCCAACCTCACCGTCGCCGAAGCCGCCGCCGCCCTCGGTGCCTCACCGGAGCTGGTGGTGGCCGTCGAGAACGACCACAATCCCCCTGATGCTCTGGCCTCGCGCATCGAGGCTTTGATCACCGAGCTGGTCGGCGGATAATGGGGTGGTGACGATCGAGCAGGTGGCCGCGCAGGTGGCAGGCGTGTTGTCACGTGCGGAGTCGTTGTTCGCTGTGCCGCAGGAGGCGTCGGCCGCCTCTGACGAGCTCGGCCTGGCCGCCGACGCCAGTGACGCGATCGCGGCGCGGGTAGCCGAGCAATCGGGTGCGTTGGCCGCGGCTCACGGTGAGTTGCTCGCTGCGTCACGGCAGCGCCTTCACGCCGCCGCCGGCACCGACGCCACGCTGGCCGACCATCTCAGCGATGCGGGCGCCGGCCACGGATCGGCCGCCGGCCAAGCCGCCGGGCTGCGATCGGCGGCGCAGGCGGTAGGGGAGCGGGCCGCGCAACTGCCGGGGCTGGCGAGCAATGACGTCGCAGCCCTCAAGGCGCTGCGCGCCCAGGTGGGTGCGATGCAGAAGCTCATCGCCGACCACACCGCCGCCGCGGCTGATGCCGCCAAGCAGGTCCGCCAACTTCGCTACTGATTCCCGGCACGAGAAACCGCGAGGGCCCTTTTCGCCATCGTGACGGTTGCCCGCGCGGTCGCATGCGACACGTAGTCATCGACCGTCGCCGGGCCTGTGGATATCCTTGAATCCTGTTGCTGCGGAACTCCTGAGGTCGATGAGCCTCTCAGGTCGCGCATCGGCCGGAGGCGTCCATATTTGGTGCCGAGGTGGTGGTGCCGATGGCCTGATACTGAGGTGGTGTCGATCAGTGCGGTGGTCCAGTACGTCGGACAGGTATTGGGGCGTGCGCATTCGTTGTTCGGCGATCCCCCCGAATCCGGGGGAGTAGCGGCGGGTTCGGCGGGTGCCGCGCTGGCCGGCGGAACAGAGCTGGTGCGCTCAGGCCAGGCAGCGATGTCGACACAGTCGGGCCGGATGCCCGCTGCCTACGCCGCTTTCGCCACCGGAGCCGGAGCAGCGCTCGACGATATAGCCGGCACCGACACCCGCCTGGGTGACCAACTCGGTGAGGCCGCCGCCACCGATCATTCCGGCCGGTCGTCCTCGGCGCAGGTGGTCAACTCCGCATTGGTCGATACCGCGGCGATGGCGCCGATCTCGGCAACCCCAGCCGGTCAGCAGGCACTGTTGCGGGCGTTGCGCGCCAGGGTGTCTCAGGAGCGCCAGGTGGTGGCCGCCTACCGCGAGCGCGATGCCCGGATGTCGGCGCTACTGCGCTCGCTGGCCTACGGGCAACGCGGTGTCGGCGGCGGGGCCGGTGCGCCCATGCCCTTCACCGGCGGCGGCGGTATCCCGTCGCGCGGCGCGGGCGGCGGATTCGGCGGCGGCGGGGGATCACCCCTGCCCACCCTCGCCGGGCTGCGCTCTCTGAGCCGGGGCGGCGGCGATGGCCCCCACGCGCAGCTGGGGAGTGTTCCCGATGGTCCGGCCCGTAGAGCGGTGTTGGCGGCGCTGAGCAAGCGCGGCACGCCGTATGTGTGGGGTGCCAAGGGGCCCAGTAATTTCGACTGTTCGGGTTTGACCCAGTGGGCGTGGCGGCAGGCCGGGGTCCAGCTCGGCGGGGACACCTATTCGCAGTTCAAGGACGGCGTCCCGGTGCCGCCCGACCAGGTCCGTGCCGGGGATTTGATTTTCCCGTTGGACAGCTTCGGCGAGGATGGCCGCCCGGGGCCTGGCCACGTGGAGTTGGCGTTGGGGCCCGATGCGGTGGTGCACGCTCCGCACACCGGTGACGTCGTGCGGGTGGCGCCGATGCCGGGCCGGTTCATCGCCCGCCGCCCGGTGCCACCGATGCTGGCGTGACGGGCCGAAAAATTCGCGCCTAACGCCCCATCGCGGCGGCATTAGGCTCGATCTCACGCGAGAAAGGATTCTCAGTGGACACGACAAAAGACCAGCTGCTGACGCAGGTTTTCACCGCTTTGTCGCGGGCGCAGAAGCTATTTGGCGAAGACACCCCGCCGGTGGACCCACCGGTGTTCGCCGCCCCCCGCGACCTTGAGGAGGGATTGGGCCGTGGCGCGTTCTGACGGCGGTCCCGCGGTGGCGACCCGTCGGCAGGCACGGTAGACGTCGATGACGGCGAAGACGTTCGACGACCCCACCTATTGGCATCACTACGAGCCCATCGACGGGGGTTGGGAGGCGGGGTGGCGGCCCGGCGACGGGCTGTTCGCCGACACGATCGCGCGCTCGGACTCCTACTGGGGTCACGTGTTGGACAAGGCCAGGGCGGCCTACGGCGATCCGAATATGCATTTCAACACCGGCGATCCATTGCGGGACCGCTATCTGGTGTTCGGTGACGGGACGCCGGTGCCCACCGACGGGTCGCTGGCCTATCACGACACCTCAACGGGTGCAACGTATCTGCTCAACACCGATGGATCGGTGTCACCGGTGCGGCCCGGTGGCGGCACCGGTGAGCCGGTGTTCCCGGTGGCGTTGCGCCGCGACGAGGGGGGCAAGGTCGCCCCGGTCGACCCCGCTGGCCAGCAGGTGGCCCCCCTGCTGGACAAGCCCACCCCGTCGCCGTACGGCTACCACGACGAAAGCGGTGTTCTCACACCGAAAAACGCGGCGGGCGACTACTACACCTTGGGGCCCAACGGGCAGCAACAGTATTTCACCAAGGCGGGCACGCCGATCACGGCCGACCAGTTCACAGCCGACGCGGCCCCCGGGGCCAAGCCCGCATCATCGGATCCGGCCGGGGCGCCGTTGCAGACCGATGAGCAGCAGTCGGGTAAGGCGGCCGAGGCGGTCACCCGGCTTCAGGGCGAATTACGGGGCCAGTACAGCCAGATCAGCGCCGCCGAGGATCAGCTGACCGAGGCGATGCTGACCGCCCATGCCAGCACCGCCGACGGGCAACAGCAGCTCAACGATATTCAGCAGCAGCTCGTCGAGGCGGTGGACAATCCCGCGATGTCGATCGACACTGCGGCCGGTCAGCAGGCGTTCTTGAAGTTCTTGCGCAGCCAGGTCCAGCAGATCAACGCGGTGGTGACCTCCGGTACGTTGACCGCCGACGATCAGTCCAAGGCCATCAGCGCCCTGACCGGTTTCTATGCGGCTGACTCCGCAGACGGTCAGTCGGCGGCGGGCGACCCGACGCCCACGCCCGCCGATCCGGTTCCTCACCCGGCCGAGCCGGTTCCCCAGCTCGTTGCTCCTTCCCTTACCGACCCGGGGATGGCCGATCTGGGCGTGCCGCCGGCCGACCCGATGCCCGGCACCTCGATTCCCGATCCCGGCTCGCTGACAACGGGAATGGGAACCGATCCGATGTCCTCGTTGGCCTCGATGCTGCCCTCTGCGCTGGGTGGGCTGGGCGGCCTGGGCTCGGGCGGTCTGGGCGGCGACCCGCTCGGTCTGGGCCCTCTGCTGGGCAGCGCCGCGCCGTTGACGGGGTTGGCATCCCAACTGGGCCAGCAGCCCCAACCCGCCGACAGCACCGCCACCCGCGGGGACAACCCGGCCACTGCTGATAAGACCGATGCGCCGACCGATCAGTCCGTGCCGGTGAGTAAGGCCGCCGGCGACGGCGCGGACAGCGCAAGCGGCAAGCCCGCCGCTGCGGAGGCCACCCCGGTGGCGGGCAGCCAATCGGCGTCACCGCCCAGTGATCCGCAGCCGGCGGCGACACCGGGGGACGGGACACCACCGGCAGCCCCGGCTGGCGCGCCCGCACCGACGTCGACGGTGTCGCTGCCGGACGGGTCCAGTGCGACCGCGAAAACCCCGGCCCTGGCCTCAGCGGTGCAGGCGTATCAATCGGGCACCCCGATTGATACGGCCTACCGCCAGGCCGGCATGGAGTTGCCTCCGCCGGGCACACCGGTGACCAACCCGCTTGATCCGTCGCAGATTTCCTGCGGCGACCTGGGCATGTTCAAGGATCACTATGTGGTGGCGGCCAGCCCGGTGAAGGCGTTCTCGAACGGGCAGATCGTGGCGCTGTCCGCGGTGAGCTCCAGCCCCGACTTTCTGGGCTGGATCGACCCGACGACGCTGTCGGCGGCCTCCCCGGGCGCCCCCGGCGCAGCCAAGCCGGCCCTGGCGTCGACATCAAGTCCGCGCTGAATCCGCTAACTTTGCTGAAGAGGAGTTACGCCTGTGAGTGAGCACTACGAAGCCCGGATCGACCCCGCGGTGTTCCACGAGGTCGCCGACCAGCATGACGCTGTGGCCGCAACAATTGAGGCCGCCCGCCGCGCTGGTCGGGATATTCATGCCGCCGTGAGCACCTACGGTCCGATCATGCATCAGGTCAAAGCCGCGGTGGCCGACGTGCTGACCGCCCGCGACGCTGCGCTGCGCGAGCACAGCGACGAGCACCGCAACACCGCGGAGAAGTTGCGGATCGAAGCCGCCCGGTACGTCGCGGTCGACGAGAACAACGCCGAGAGGCTGCGGCTTGACCGCGGATGATCCGTCCCTGCCGGTCGAGCAGCAGTCGTTTTCGCACTCCACCCCCGATGGGGCGGTGTGGGTCCGGGTCGCTGCCCGCGGCAATGTCCTCGGTGTGCAGCTTGAGCCGTCGGCGATGCGGGGCCCGGGCCGCAAGCTGGCCCAGCGGATCATGGCCTGCGCCGACGCCGCCTATTTCGAGGGCCAGTCGGCACAGCGCCAAGCGCTGGTCGAACTGTGGGGGACCGACGCGGTGGTCGAGGGGATGCCCACTGGGCAGGACTTCGCTGCGGCGCTGACTCGGCTGAACGGATTGTGAGCGGGTTATGAAGGTCGACCCGGCGGGTCTGGTCGCCGCCGCCCAGCGTCTCACCGAGGCGCTCGCCGCGGTGGCGGGCGCCGATCCCGTCCACCCGGCGCTGGGTGCCGATCCAGCTTCGCTGGGCGCTGCGACGCGGCTGTCCACTGCGGGTGCGTCCCTGGCCGCCAGCTTGGCCGCCCAGGCCGCCGGATTGGTGGCTACCGCCGAGCAGTTGGGGGTGGCCGCGACGGGATATGTCGCCACCGATGAGGCCAACGCCGCCCTGATCGGCAGCTTGGGCGCCGCTGGCGGGGGCGGCCGGCACCTGGTGGGTGCTGCGCCGCCCGCCCCGCCGCTGCCCGCTGATGTGCGCGCACCGCTGGCACCGATTCCCGCCGCCAGCGGTGAGGCGCTGGCCCGGGCCACCCATGCCGGTGACCCGTCGGCGGGTCAGGCGTTCGCCGACTCGTGGTCGCGGGTGTCAACGGCTGCCGCTGATGCGGCGGCCACGGTGCGCTCGGTGGTCGACCATCTCCCGGATGTCTTGGACTCCCCGCACGCCGCGCCCGCGGTCAGTGCACACCTGCTCAACTACGCGACCGGCTTTGAGGCCGCCGGGCAGCGCGCGGGGGCCTTGGCGCGCCAGGCCGGCATGCACGCCGCTGAACGTGTCCAGGCGGGCCAGGACATTCCCGCTCCGGCGGAGTTCACTGCCGCCCAGCGTCGGGTGGAGCAGATCGCGGTGGCCAACGCGCGCACCGGGGGTGCGTATGCGGTGCCGTTGGCCCAGGCCGAAGGCGATCAGCGCGCCCTGAACACCCAAGCTGTGGCCGGCTACACCGCCTATCACGCAGCGACGGACACCACCACCAGCGGCGACCCGTCCAGTTCGGCTGACGGGCCGTCAGATGGGTCCGCTGCGGCGGAGGACCCGTCGAGTTCAGCGCCCTCCGATCCGACAACAGGGGCTACATCGCCGGGCGGCGCCGATTCCCCGGCCGCCGCGTCCTCGTCGGGCACTGGCGAGTTGGCGGGGATGCTGCCCTCGATGATCCCGACGGTGCTGGGAGCGGCGGGTGGACTACTGGGTGGCCTGGTGTCGTCGGTGGCGGCGGTGCCCGAGGCCTTGATGCAGGCCGGTACGCAGGCAGCCTCGGCGGCGACGCAGGGCCTGTCGGGTGTGCTGGCGCCGAAGGCTGATGCTCGTCTGGACACCGGTGATCCCGCCGGTGGCGGGGCGGGATCGCCCGGTGGTGGGGTGGATTCCGGCGGGGCCGGTGGTGGTGACGGCATCGGCGGCGGTGGACAGACCACCCCGGCCGCGGGTGGGCCGCTGTCGGCTGGCGTCTTGCCCTCGACGGGGTCGCCGCCGGCCGCCCCGGCGATTCCCGCCGGTGCTGGCACGCAGCTCGGACAGGGCGCAGGCGGAGGCGCGCCGGGGGTCATGCCGATGGGTATGCCGATGGGTGCGATGGGCGGTGGCCCTGGATCGTCCGGTGGTGGTAAGGCTCCAGATTCTGGCTCGAAAAAGGTTGTTGTGCCGCAGGTTCCGCACTCTGAGGCGGTGACGGGCAAGGTGAGCGCCGACCGGTTGGCCGTTGTGTCGGCGACCGCGCCGCCCAGGGAGCCCGACCCGCCGTCTGACACTCCGGAACGTCGCGCCGCGTCGGTGGTCAGACGCATTACCACCGTTCGTCCCAGCGAGGAGTCATGACGGGGGAGGGGATGGCCGACCGTGATGACGCTGCGAGTGTCTACTCGGCGCGGGCGCTCGGTGCCGAGGCGGCCAACTTTGACGATCTCGGCGACGCCGAGAAGGTCAAGTTCTCTCAAGCCGAACTCGGGGCTGCCGCTTCACTTCTCGATGACCTGCTGGCCCGGTATGCCGCGTTGCGCACCGAAGTCCAGGACCCCGATGGGCTAGTGCGGTTGACGCTGGGCAGCGATGGGCGGCTTGTGGAGTTGTACATCCACGACCAGATCGCGCAGCAACTCGACAACCTCGGTTTAGAGAGGCTCTTGAACACCTTGCTCCAGGCGGGCAACGAAGCTGTGGAGGCCTCCTTGCAGGAGTTCCGCACTCAAGGTCTTGACTGGTCATGACCCCTGCACCCAGGCCCCTTCTGCCGCGCCGGCGAGGTTCGGTGGGCAGCCGCCAGGAATTTGGAGATTTCACCACCGGCAAAGCCGTTTAAGCTGGATCCATGTCGACGACCCAAGGGCAGAGCGAGTCGGGGGGCCAGGCTCCGGGCCTTGCGGGCGGCTTCCCGCCCAACGCCCCCGCAGGCCCGTGGTGGACCCCGCCCCCCGAGCAGCGACCCCGCCGCCGCGGCGGATTACTCGCCGGGCTGGGCATCGCGCTAGCTATCCTTCTGTCTGCCGCCGCCCTCGTGGTGGGGGTGGTCGCGCTTGTACGCCAGCCGGCAACATCCGCATCATCCGCAAGCTCCACGAGCTCGGCGCCATCGCAAGCCGGTGACACGACAGTGGCCGATAGAGCGCTGTGCACCGCGATCGCGCCGATAATGGGGGACAGCGACCGGGTGTCCAACGCCTACACGAATCTTGGCGCAGCGGGAACGCCGGACCGCGACGCAGCGACCCCCCAATTCGTGACGGACACGAAGGACTGGACGCACCGGGCACAAGAAGCGCTCGACGCGCATTCGGATGTACAGCCTTTTCTGCGGCATTCGCTGCAGCGCTACATCGACGATCGGCAGATTCTTGTGGCTGGCCTGCGGACCGGTCCTCTCCCGCCCTATCAAGATGCGATTTGGACTGACAGCATGGCCGCCTACAACGGTCCGATCACGGCCTGCGGGGATTTGGGTATCAAGTGGTAGCTCCCGCCGGCCTGGCGGCCATGCCGCACCGCACCTTTTCGGCGATGATCATTGGAGGAGCGTGGCCGAGTACCGACCCCGCGATGTGGTCCGATTCCGCTGATGGGCTGCGCCGCAAAGCAACTGAACTGGTGCAGGACTCCACGGCGATCCGGCATACGGCCACGAGCCTCCCTGCATCGGATCAGATGGGTTCTGGCGTAGATGGTTTCATCAACTCGGCATACAAATCGTCGATGCTGCTGTCCCAGCACGGCGAGCTCTACGGGAACATGGCGACCGCAGCCGACGAGGTCGCTCGCACGATCTACGGCCTGCGCGAGGACCTCGACAAGATCGACAGCGAGGCCCATGAGGAGATTCGCCGCCTCGAAGGGCAAGCCCGGCGCATGAATCACCCCGGTGTAGCGGCTGCGTTGCATGCGGCGATCGCTGAGGTCATCGCAAAGGCCCGTGCAGCCGCGACCGCGGCTGCTGCTGCTGCTGCAGGCCATATTTCAGGAGAGCTGACACGATTTGAAGCTGGCACACCTCCGACATCTGGTACACAACCGGGCAATAGCGGCGCTAATCCCGCAGCCGGCACATCCGGGGCGCAGCAGCTTGGCTTCGGCGGAGGTGGCGGCGGCCCCGGAAGCCCCGGCCGCGACGGAATGCCAGAAGGGGGCGGACATTTCGGTCCCCCGGCAGAAGGTCCTCAGCACAACGGCTCGCCCGGCCTCAGCGGTGACCATCAAGGCGGGGGAAGTGGCACTGGCACCAAGGGCGGAGCCGGATCCAACGGGGGTCACTCAGAGACAGGACAACCGCTGGGTGAGGGCCACCAGACGGGAGGCTCCGGCGGAAACGGCGGCTTCTCCGATCCGCTGAGCAGCGACGCGGACGGGGCAAACACTCCCGGCGGCTCAAAAGGTGGCCTGTCGGACTCCAATCAAGCGATGCAGTTCGGTGCCGGACAGGGCGCGGGTGCATTCATACCTCCGACAAATATGGCCAGCTCAGGGGGCGGTAGCCCTGCGTCAGCGCTCGGAGGCGCTTCAAGCGGCGCAAGTGTTTTCAAGATGCCGTCCACATCCGGCTTGAGCTCTGGATTGGGTGGGGTGTCCTCGCCGGGGGCTGGGGTCGGGGCTACGCCTCTGTCGAGTGCATTGACGTCGCCGCCCGGATTGGGGGCAGGCGGGGGTGCGGGGGGCCTGGGCGCCGGCGGGGGAGCTGGTGCAGGTCCTGGCGATTTTTCGCGCGGGTTCAATGCGGGTCTGGGGGCTGGCGGCGGCGCTGCGCCGTTGCTGCCGCCGCCCGCTGCATCACCTCCACCATCGGGTGTTGGGAGCGGAGCGCCCACCGGGGCGTTTTCGCCCGGCCCGGCTCCGGTGAGCGCCGCAGCGGGCTGGCCGACCTCTGCTCCTGGTGCGCTCGCATCGTCGGCACCCAATGCATCCATAGCTCCGGTGTCTGCGGCGGGCGGTGGGGTCCCTTCTGCTCCGGTGGGCCCATTGCCACCGTTCAATTCCGATGTGCCGGTGAAGAGTGTCGCGTCCGCGGCCGCGATGACGTCTCCGGCGGCGGGGTCGGCTCCGATTGTTTCGTCTTCGTCGGCTCCGTCTCAGCCCGCGGCCCCTTCGGTGGCGGCGTTGCCGCCGGGTGTGGCGTCGTCGGGTGTGGGTGCGGCTGCGGGGGCAGCCGCTGGTGTGAAGTCAGCATCGCAGGATCCACTGTTGGCGGCGGCATCCCAGCTGGTGTTCCAGTTGGCCCACGCATCGCGGGTGTATGGCGTTGTGGATTGGTGTGTGGGAATGTTCAGGACACCGTCGGGCGTGGAGACGGTGGTGGTGAGTAACGAGGGCGCAGGATTCATTCCGACGGGGGTGTTCGTTCCGCGGTCGGCGCGAATGTTGTTCTGCGACTCGGGGCTTGGCACACAGTTTCGGATGCGGTGGTTTGGGTGGGCCAACCCGGCGCAAACGATGCTGGCGTATGCGGAGTTGCTCGCGGAGCACGACCCGAACATCGAGTTGTATGCGTTGGCGGTGTCGACCGGCCATGGCGGTTCGTCGCTTCCAGCTCGTAATGCGGGGGTCCCGCACTATATGGATTGCGCCCTTGGCCAGTCGCCGATTCCCGCCGAGGCGGACCCTGCACCGCTGGACGAACGGCACATGCACCGTTTGGAGACCCTTGATCCGGCTTTGTATGCGCGGCTGACGGGGGTCACGGGAAGCCCTGATCGTTCGGAGGCCTGGGATGCGACCGTCACGGCGGTCAGCACCGCGTTGTCGCGGGCGTCGGCGGTCAAGGAGGTTGCGGTTCCTCCGGTGATCCGCGAGGTGGTGGAAGTGCTCGGCCGCGGCGAGCAGGTCAGCGAAAAGCATTGGGAAGAACTGGAAATCAGCGGCCTCTGGCCGTCTGTGCTGCGGAGCGGCAGTGAACGCCCCGGTTACAGTGTGGAGTCACAGCACGCCTCCCCGGCGGCGCGGGCCTATCACAACGTGGCCCGTGCGGCTGAGTTGCTGACGATGTGGAGCCCCCGCAAGGCTGATGTGCCGTATACCGAGATCGCTTACACGGCAGCGCATGTGATGAATGAGACCCTGTTGTGGCCGGACCCGGGCCGGTGATTCCGCGAGTGAAGGAGCAGTTCTGATGGCTGACGCGGTGCACATCACGCCGTCGGTTTTTGAGCAGGCCGGCGCGGCGGTGGCGGACTCGCTGAATCGAGCGGCTATGCCAGGGCAGGCCCCGATCGCGATGGGGGGCGCGTCACCGGCGGACGCGGCGGCCGGTGGCGTTGCGGCAGCGATGAGCGCAAAGATCGCCGCCGCATCTGCGGAGGTGGCACCGCGCGGCCCCAAGATCCAGGCGGCCTCGCAGGCGGCAGCGGAGGGCTTTCGCGCCAAGGACGAGGACAACGCCACGCGAATCGCGGCGGTGCAGCAAGGGTTGGCGGATACACCCCCGTCGTCTGGTGGGGCTGCCCCTGCTGAAGCTGCCGGCGGGCCCGGGTCGTCGTCGGGGGCTGCTGCGGGTGCGATTCGGGCGGCTAGCTTCGATACGGGTGGTGCTGGGGCAGCGCGGTCTGCGATGTTTCCGCAGTCGCCGTCCGACCTCCCGACGCCGACACCGTCACCGGGTGTGCCGCAGAGTGTGTCGAACACACCTGATCCGGCTCACGTGCCTGAGTCGGCGATCGACGGTGTGCACGGGACCGGCACGAAGGGCATGCCGGTGATCACCGCACCGGGCGAACTGGGCCCGGCCAACGGCTTCGGCCCTAACACCGATGACGGCATCCCCAGCTGGATTCGAGCGGACCCCGACCCGGCCTCGCCGGGCAACAACGTGTGGCTGCCGTGGGACTCCACCCAAAACCGCCTGTGGGAGCCGTCCTATCCCGGCGAATTGGCGCCGTCCAATTATGAGGAGATCGCACCGGGCAAGTGGTGGCCACGCCTCGACCCCAATCAGTGACTACGCGGCACGGGAACAGTCCTCGTGCGGTGCGCCCGTCCTGCCCGGACAGGCCGCTTGATACTGGTCAGCGGCGGTTGTCGGGGCCGCCGGAATTGGCGCGGATTTGACCGTTTGAGCCGGGTTAATGTGGTTGGGTGACGACTCAGCCGTTTGTGCGTCCTGGTGAGCCTGTCCCCGCGCCGGAGACTGGCGGCGGCAAGATCGCCTTGGAACCCCCGATCGCCTACCCGGTTCCGCCGCCGCGCAGTGTGTGGGCCATCGTCTTCCCGATCACCGTCGTGGTGGGCATTGTGGGGGTGATCGTGGCGATGTACGCCACGGGGATGCGCTCGATGGCCGGCGGTGTCGGAATCTTCGGTTTCATGGCGGTCTTTGGTGCGGTCGGCATGATGATGCGCGGGCGCGGCGCCGCGCAGAAGATGTCCTGGAGTGAGCTGACGGGCTTCCGCAGGCGCTGGCACGCCCGCCAGGACGAGATCCGCGCCGACGTCGACACCCAGCGCCGCAAGCAGTGGGAGCATCGCCGCCACTTCCATTGGGAGCCGAACCAGTTGGCGGGCATCCCCGGTTCGGCGCGGATGTGGGACCGCCAGCCGGGCAGTGAGGCCTTCGGCGTGGTTCGGGTGGGCGTTGGCCAGGTGGCGCTCGCGATGACGCTGGAGAAACCCAAGATTCCTGAGGCGTCGTCGCTGGAGCCGGCGACCGGTCACGCATTACGTAAGTTCCTGCTGGAGCAGGAATACATCGACGACATGCCGAAAGCGATTTGGCTGCAACGGTTCCCCGGGATCTCTCTGGTGGGGGACATCGACGGTGTGCGCCGCCTGGCCTGGTCGATGATCTGCCAGCTGACAGCGTTTCACAGCCCCGCCGATGTGCAGATCATTGTGGTGTCGGCCTCACCGCAGCGGTGGGAGTGGGCGAAATGGCTTCCCCATCTGCAGTATTCGGCCCGCCGTGACGGCTGCGGTGAGCGGCGCTTGCTGTTCAGCTCGCCGGCGCAGCTGGAGACTTTCCTCGACGAGGATCCCGATGGCGCGCGGGCGCCGTGGACGCCGCCGTCGGTGTCGAGCGGTCTGCATGGTGGGGACGCGGCTGGCGTGTTGCCGCTGCGGGTGGTCATCGACGACGCCTGCGGCACACCGGAGGATTGGGCCGGTCTGACCGGCAGCGGCGGCTATGCCGGAACGTGTTTCGTGCGGTTGGCCGACGCGGTGCCCGCGCGCCCGGCGGAGGTGTTCGCCAGCCGGTACTGGGTGGGATTCGATCCCGCGAGCACCTACCGGCTGACCGGTGATGGGACGCTACGCAAGCGGTTGCCGCGCCAGGACGCGGTGGCCTTCGCCGGGGCCGCTCACAGCTCCGACGAGCTCGACGAGGCGTTCTATGCCACGGCCGATCAGATGAGTGCGCCGGCGGCGGAGCGCTTCGCGCGGGGGTTGGCCCGTTACCGCCCGGCGGGCGCGGCGAGCGCCGCGATGGCGGCCACGACGCAGAGCGAACAACGCAATCTGCTCGATGTGCTCGGCATCGGCGATCCACGCCACCTCGATGCTGACCGGTTGTGGGCGCCCCGGATGGTGCAGGGCCCGGCGTGGATGCGGTTCCCGGTCGGCACCGACGCGATCACCGGCGAGGTGGTCGAGTTCGACCTCAAAGAGGGCTCCCAGCGCGGCATGGGCATGCACAGCCTGTTTGTCGGCACGACCGGGGCGGGCAAGTCGGAGGGCATCATCACCGAGGTCGCCTCGGCGTGCACGACTCACTCGCCGCAGGTGCTCAACATCGTGTTCTCCGACTTCAAATTGAAGTCGGCGGCCGGCACGCTGGTGAAGTTCCCGCATGTTGTCGCCGCGGTGTCGAACTTGGCCGACGAACGGCATCTGGTGGGACGGATGTATGACGCCCTCGACGGCGAGATCGACCGCCGCGGTGCCCTGATCGCCGAACTCGACGACTGCCCTGATGTGACGACCTACAACCACCGCCGGTTGACCGATCCCAGCCTGGCGCCGATCCCGGTGCTGTGGGTGATCGTCGATGAGTACAACGAGATGCTCAAGGATCCGTTGTGGGGGGCGAAGTTTCGGGCGCTGTTCGAACGCATCGCCCGAGTGGGGCGTTCCCTGCACGTGTTCTTGCAGCTGGTCGGCCAAACCGTCGACACCCAGGGGCTACGCGAGGTCAGCAAGCTGCTCGGTTTCCGGGTGGCCGCGCGTCTGGGCCGTGAGCAGGACTCTCGCGAGGCGATCGGTTCCGCGGTGGCGGCCCATGTTCCGGAGGAAGGCGCTGAGGGGACAGCGTTTCTGAGGGTGGCGTTGCGCCAGCCCCGCCAGTACCGGTTTTTCTTGTCCTCGGCGCGGTTCGTGCCCAAAGTCGTTGATGAGGGACCGGTGCAGCCGCTGCGCGCGGGCACCTGGTTTGAGCCGCGACCCTTCACCGTCGAGGAGTCCGAGGACATCGACGGGCTGCTGGCCGCACCGGTGCAGCCCGACGACGGGGGCCGCGCGGAGGTCCCGGCGTTGCCGCCGGGCCAGGAGTATCCCAAGATCGTCGACGCGCTCAGCGAGTCGTTGCGGGCCCGCCCGGAACGTCCGCCGCGGCCGTTTTGGCTTCCGCCGCTGCCCGAGCGCGATAAGCAGGGCCGCTGGCGTGGCCACATTCCCACCGTGGTGGAACTGGTCGACCGGTGGCGCGGTAAACCGTGGCAGGTGGACTACGGCCAGACGCCGGGCTTGGCTTTCCCGGTGGCGTTGGTGGACCGGCCGCGTGATCACCGCCAGGAGGTGCACGCGCTGGATCTGTTGTCCGACAACGCTTTGATCATCTGCGCGCCGCAGCGGGGGGCCACCACGGCGGCGATGACGATGGTGACCGCCTGTGCGCTGATGTATCGCCCGGAGCGGGTGCAGTTCTATTGTGTGGCCGCCAGCGGCCCGCAGCTGGCGCAGTTGTCCGAACTGCCTCATGTCGCCGCGGTCGCGGGTACCTCCGACACCGAGGGTGTCAACCGGCTGCTGGCCACGGTGGAGGCGATCCGGGATGAACGCGATCGGATCTTCACGACCCGTGGGCTGGACATGCAGACGGTGCGGGAGGCCAAGTTCGGTCCCACCCCGACTGACATCGGTGTCCCCGGCGGGGACGTGGTGGTGGTGATCGACGGTTTGGAGAACTTCTCCAAGGACCACCCCAACGGGCTGGAAACGGTCCTTCGATTGATGAACGCGCGCAACTACGGGGTGCGGGTGGTGATCACCCACACCAGCCTGTTGTCGGGGATGCGGACCTCGATGCGTAATGCCACCAGCCAGATCCTGGAAATGCGGCTGGTGCAGACCATCGAGACGACGGTGGCGCCCGATCCGGCCGATCCGTCGCGCCGCCCGGCCAAGGAGGTTCCCGACGTCCCGGGCCGAGGAGTCACCCACTGGGGCCATCACCTGATGGTGGGCTTTCCCTCGCTGACGATGCAGCCCGAGCCCCAGCTCGACGTGCACGGGATCGCCGCCGAGGTTCGCGACGTGGCCGGTGTGGAAAAGGTCAGCACGGTGTTGCGTCTGCCGGAGACGGTGACCTTCGAGGCCGTCATGGCCATGGCCGATCCGTCCTGGCCCCGGCATCTGGTGCCGTTCGGGTTGCTGGAGACCACGCTGCAGCCGGCGTGCTTCGACTTCGAGGCCACCCCGCACGCGATTGCCACCGGCCTGGGCGCATCGGGGCGCACCAATTTCTTGCGCACGGTGATGCGCGGCATCATGGCGCGCTACAGCGCCGATGAGGCCACGATCGTGCTGTTCGATCCGACCCGCAAGCTGATCGGGGTGGTGCCCGAGGACCGGTGGCTGGCCCAGTACGCCTACCGGCAGGAGGACATCCGCACTGTGTGCGAGCGGCTGGCCGAGGTGATGACCGAGCGCCAGCCGCCACCGGGCACCAGCCAGCACGACCTGCTGACCAAGCAGTTCTGGACGGGCCGACAGTTCTTCGTCATCGCCGACGACATCAGCTCCTGGCACACCGCCGCGCATCCGATGGCCCCGCTGGTCGGTTTCGTCGAACAGGGTGCCGACCTGGGCCTGCACATCATCGCCACCGCCGACATCCGCAGCTGGTCGTTCCAGTCGCAGGGCAACGGGGTGCTGGGCCGCATGGTGGGTGCGCTGCCGCCGGTGATCGCTCTGGACGGCCGCCGTTCCCACGGCCAGATCATGAACGGGGTGCATGCCGAGGCCCAGCGGCCCGGCAAAGGCACGCTGATCACCCGAAGCGCGCAGGACGGGGTGCTGGTGGCCTGGTCGGAACCGCCGCACATGGCGCTACGCCGGCCCCCGTCGTAAAACTCGTGCAGCAACCACTCTGACGCCGTGGTTAAACTAGGCTGAGTTCGGCAAGATTATGTTAGGGAGGCAAACATAATGACAAGCCCGGTTAATGTGTCCGCTCCTTTGCTGGGGACGTCGTCGGCGGCCGAGAGTGCCGGTGTGGCGACAATGGCGGGCGCCGACGGAGTTGCCGCGCCGTTGACCTGCGCAGTGGTCCCACCGAGCTTGGACCCGGCTGGAGTCGCCCTGGCGGCTGCCTTGAACGCCCGCGGCGCGGCCACGCAGGCGATGATGGCCGACCTGATGGCCGCCCGGTCGCTGTTTGCGGCCACGATCGGCGTCAACGGTGTGAGCTACACCGCCAGTGACGTCATCAGCCAGACCTTACTGTCGTTGTAGAAACCCTCTCCAGCAATGCCCTTCGGAGATGCCGCGGCGAGCCCGCCGGAGCTGAACCACGCCCTGATGGCCGGCGGCGACGACGCCGCGACGGTGATGACGGCGGCGACCGGACATCAGGGTTTGGCCGACATGCTGCAGGCCGAGATGGCCGCACTGCTCGGCAACGCGGGCATGACCGCGGCCAGCGGCTGGCAGGGGTTGGGCGGCACTGGGATGCTGGGTTCGGCCGCCGACTACGCCACCGTTCTCGAGCTGGCGTTCACCTGGCTTCAGGAAGCGTTCGCCGCGGCGACCGAGGCCGGCACCGCACATCAGACGTCGCTGGCGTCGATGATCCCCGCCCCGGTCTGCACAACGAACCTGGCGACCCAACAGGCGCTGGCGGCCACCAATTTCATGGGCATCAACACCCCGGCAATCCTGCAGCTCGCCGCCCTCTATCAGGGCTACTGGGTTCAGAACGCGTCCCTGATGACCAGCTATCAGGCGGTGGTGGAGGCCGCGCTGGCGGCGCTGGCGACCCCGCCGCCGCTGTCGCCGAGCGCCGCTGATCCCGCCGCACCCGCGGCGGCAGCGGCCGCCTCGGCCGCCCAGTCCGGAACCCAAGGGGCCCTGCAGGCCAGCGCGAAGTCGATGACCCAGACCGTGGATGCCACCGGCCAGGGCGCGAAACCCGCGGCGGCGTTGGCCAGTTCCCCGATGTCGGCGATAGGGTCGATGGGCTCGATGCTGGGCCAATTCTCGTCGCTGGGGTCAATGGGCGGCCAGTTGCCGCAGCTGTTGACCTCGGCCCCGAGCCAGCTGTCCGGCTTGTTCAGCCCGTTCAGCTCCATGTTCACCGGTATGGGCGGAGCCGATCTGCCCGGTGCGATGGCACCGGCGCTGCCGGGGGCGATGACGGCGGGCGGGTCGGCGGCGTCCGGGCTGGGCGGTGCAGCGTCGGGGCTCGGTGCTGGCGGCGGCGGTCTGGGCGGACTGGGCAGCGGGGTGTTCACCAGCGGGACCGCCTCAGCGTCGTTGGTACGCCCCGCCAGCAGCTTCAGCCCCCCGTCGGCTCCCAGCCTGCCGGGAGGCTGGCAGGGGGCGCTGCCCCTGGCCGAGACCGCCCCGGTGCCGTCGGCGGGCATGGGTGGCGGCCTGTACGGCGCCCCGGCTTCGGCGGTGGCCCGCGAGCAGCACCAGCAGGGCGGTGCGGATCGGATGCCGACTCGCACGATGCAAGTGACGGCCCGAGCCGGGAGGGGGCAGAGGGCAGAAATTGGTGCGTAATGCTCCCTCTGGGCGCTTTTAGACTCGAATTACCCGCTCGAAAGACCAAGACAGGCAAGGAGACCATCACCATGGCTGAAGTTGGAGCCGCACAACTCGTCGCGTTCGCCGAGCGCATGGACGAATTGAGCCGTCGGGCCCAAAACGTCCTGCAGCGCTACCTCGATCACGCCCAGCAGGTGCAGGGCGGGGGGATCCTCAACGGCGCCGGCGGCGATATGAACATCAAGACCTCCGCGGAGGTGCACGAGGCGCAGCTGCGGATTCAGACGCGTTTTCAGCAGCTCAACGATCTGATCCGGCAGAACACGCAGGGCTACACCGCCCGCGACGAGGACAACGCGCATGCACTGGCGGCCATCCCCGGCCAGCTGCGGTTCTCCTAACCCAGCGCCCACCAACGACTTTCACTCAAGGAGTAACTGATGACTGACGGACACATGCGGTACAACTTCGCCGGCCTGGCCGACTACACCAGCGCCATGATGAGCTACAGCCAGGAGCTCGATCAGATCGGCCAGGAAGCGTTGCACGAATTGGCCGGTATCCAGGCTTTCTTCAACACCGAGCACGGCTCGGTCGGCTACCAGCAGGCCCAGAACATGATCATCGAGGGCATCAACGACGGCAAGACGGTCATCGCGTCCCACGGTGACGCGGTCGACACCTCCGCGTCAGACTATATGGCCCAAGACATTTCCGCATACAACTCGTTCCAGGGGTAACCCGAACCCCGGCCGAAGCGGGCCACGGCCCGCGAGGGAGAAGGGGGCCGACGACGTCGGCCCCCCTTTCCTTGGCCGGACAGAGAGGAGCACGAAGCGTGCTGACAACATCTGTCGGCGGTGTGTGGGTGCTGCAGGCGCTGCTGGGTGTGGAGTCCATGCCGGCGGCGCTGCGGCTCAAACCGTTCATCCCGTCGATCCACGAGTCGCTGATCGTCCAGACGACGCAGGGCCCCCGGCCGCTGTCGCAGACGGCGGAATACGCCGCGCTGCACCAGGCTGGGGTGATCGACGGGGCGGGCCGTGTCGATGACATGGTGCGCGATTGGATGACGGTGCTGGGCCGCCCGGACCGCGAGGCGGTGCTCTCGGTGCGCCACCCGGCACCGCCCTCAGCAGACCCCGACGCCCGCGTCGTTGACGAGCGGGTGATGGTGGTGTGCCGGCATCGCCGCTGGATGGCGATGGCCGCCCGCGACGGCGATGAGATGGTGGTGGGTCCGGTCGGGGAGGCCGACGACGGGCGTCGGCAGGCGGAGTTGATGTGCCACATGCTGATTCCGGCGTTCGGGCAGGGCACACCGGCCGACATCGACGGCGCCAACGTGCAGCTCGATCTGGTGACCACGGCGATGAGCACCGCCGCCCCGCATGGCCGGCCCGCGGTGTCCACGGCGCTGTCGCGCCTGGGGTTGCCACCCTCGACGGTGCAGGCGGTGGCCGCCGCTCACGATCTGGACCGCTCGGCGATGGCCGTGGTCGCCGTCCTTGATCGCGGCGCCCAGGTGTCACCGCAGGCACGGGTGTTGACCGTGGCCGACACCGATCTGGGCCGGATCAGTTTCACCGTCTCGACCGCCGCCGACGGCAAACGGTGGATGAGCATCTGGCCCACGACGGCGGAGGGCTTGCGCGCCGACCTCACCGAGCTGCTGTCCGCGCCCGCCGCGGCGGCGGCCTGAACTGCGGATTCCGCAATGTCTAGGGGGCTGAAAGTGGTGCCGATTTTGACCGGGAAGCGCCGGGTGCGGGTGGCGTTATGGCGTTGAATCTCACCTCGCGGGTGCAGGTGAGCGCCTCGCGGTTTTGGAACAAGCGCAACGCGGCGGCGCTGTCGCACCACGGCGTTCGCTTGGACTACGACCCGGAGTCGCGCCGCGCCGCGGCGCTGATCCTGGGCTTCACCCTCACCGTGGTGGCGGTGGGCATCATGTTCTTGATGGCCTGGTTCAAACCGTCCGGTCAGGTGGGGCAGTCCAAGATCCTCGCCGACCGTGACACCGGGGCGATCTATGTCGTCGTCGACGGCCGTCTGCATCCGGCGCTGAACCTGATGAGCGCCCGGCTGATCGCCGGGGAGAACGCCAACCCGACGTTCGTCACGCCCGCCGAGCTGGAGAAGTTCCCGCAGGCTCCGACCGTGGGCATCCCCGGAGCTCCGACCCAGATGCCGGTGCGCACCGGCGCTTCCTCGCAGTGGGCGCTGTGCGACACCGCCCCGACAGCCACCGCGATGGCCTCGGCACCCGCCCGGCCGGTGGTAACGGCCATCGCCGGCGCGCTGAGTCTGGGCCAGCGATCCGCGCCGCTGCAGATGCCCAACGCGGTGCTGGCCCGCCACAACGACAAGACCTACGTCATCTGGGATGGGCACCGCAGCGAGATCGACCTGTCCAACAAGTCGGTCGCCCTGGCATTGGGCATTGATTCCAGCGCACCACAACCGATTCCGCTGTCCACCGCGCTGTTCGACGCCATCCCCGCGACCGATCCGTTGACCAGCCCGGCCATCCCCAACGCCGGGGCGCCCTCGCCGTGGAATCTGGGGCCCGGTGTGGTGATCGGGTCGGTGGTGACGGTCCATGATCTGACACAGCCAGCCGCGGACGCCTTCTATGTCCTGCTACCTACTGGTGTGCAACGCATTTCGCCGTTTGTGGCCACCCTGCTGCGTTCGGCGAACTCCTTCGGCGACGTGGCCCCGGTGCCGCTGTCCCCGGACGCGCTGGCTCCCGTGCCCACCGTGGACAGCCTGCCGGTGTCCTTCTATCCGACGACGCGGCTGCACCTGGTGGACACCACCGTCGACACCACGACCTGCCTGGCCTGGTCAAAGGGGGCCAGCGACCGGGCCGCTGAGGTCAGCGTGCTCTCCGGACAGGGACTACCGATTCCGGCGACGGCCGATTCGCGGCTGGTGCATCTGGTCAAAGACGCCACACCCGACCTGACGTCGGTGGAGGCCGATCAGGTCTCCATCGCCCCGGGCGCCACCAATCTCGTGCTGAGCACCAGCGCCGCACCGACCTCGACGAGCAAAGAGTCGCTGTGGTGGATCTCCGATCAGGGTGTGCGCTTCGGCATTGATCTCGACCAGCGCGCCCTGGAGTCCTTGGGGGTGTCCCCGCCCAGCGCCGGTCAGGCCCCGTGGCCACTGATCCGCGTCTATGCTGCCGGGCCGGCGTTGAGCCGCTCCGACGCGATGACCCAGCACGACAGTCTCACGCCGGTGGGCGGCGCCGAGCCGTTGGTGACCCAGACACCCGGAGGCTCACCGTGATTCGGAAAATCAAGGACCCGACAACATGTGCCGATAGGTGCCACTTCCACACCGTGAGGATTGATAGGTGACTGACCGTCAGAACAGCGAATACGTCGAGGCGCACCCTGCTGTCCCCCCGGGTGGGGTTGCGCCGGGCCGACCGGGCCAGGACACTGACGGGCCGGGGCTGCCGTATCCGGCCCCGGATTTCGGCGAGGTCGACGCCGACCAAGGCCAGCGCTGGCATGAGGAGGATTCGCTCGACGACTCCTCGCTTGGAGCCCACCGCGCCCGTCCCAGCGAGGACTCCACCACGGTGATGCCCCCGCTGCCGCCCGCACCGCGTCCGGGTGCCGGCGCGCCGCTGCCGCAGTGGGGCGAACCGGTTGCGCCGCAGCCGCAGTGGGGCGCACCATCCCAACCGCCGCCGCGTCGGGCCTACCCGGGCGACCCCTCGCGCAGCGAGCAGCCCGCACCGCTGTCGCGCGGCGGTGCACAGGACAGCGAGTTCTGGCCGGAGGGCGACACCGCGGCACCGCCGCCGCGGCCGGCTCCCGTCACCGAGCGCTGGGACGACGACGCATGCCCGGGGTGGGACACCAGCGGCTATCGCGGGGGCGCCGCGCCGAGCAATTTCAACTATGTCGATGCCATCCGCCAAAGCGAACTGGTGCCGACCCGCAAGATCCCGCCGGGGCGGGGATGGCGAAAGGCGATCTATGCGATCACCTTTGGGCTGATCAACCTGGGCCGCTCGCCTGATGAGCGCAGGCAGGCTGAACTGGACGCCAAGATCAGGTCGGTGCTTCGGGGCCGCTACAAGATCGGCGTCCTGGGCAAGGGCGGCACCGGAAAGACCACGATCGCCGCCTGTGTGGGGTCGGTGTTCGCCGAGCTGCGCCCGGAAGACCGGGTGGTGGCCATCGATGCCGACACCGCTTTCGGCAAGCTGGGCAGCCGGGTGGATCCCACTGCTGCGGGATCGTACTGGGAACTGGCCGCCGACCAGCATCTCGACAGCTTCAGCGACGTGCGCTCCCGGGTGGGGTCGAACTCGGTGGGGTTGTTCGTGCTGGCGGGGGAGGCCGCCACCGCGCGGCGGCGGGTGTTGGACCCGCCGATCTACCGGGAGGCCACCGCGCGGCTGGACAACCATTTCACCATCTCGATCATCGACTGCGGATCGACGATGGATTCGCCGGTGACCCAGGAGGTTCTGGCCGACCTGGATGCGCTGATCGTGGTGTCCTCACCGTGGGTGGACGGGGCCTCGGCGGCCGGGCAGACGCTGGAATGGCTGGCCAACAGCGGCTACACCGCTCTGCTGCACCGCACGGTGCTGGTCCTCAACGATACCGACGGCCACGCCGACGACCGCACCCGCGCCCGCCTGGTCGAGCAGTTCGCCTCCCGCGGCCAGGTGGTGGTGCAGGTGCCCTTCGACGCCCAGTTGCGCCCGGCCGGGGTGGTCGACATCGACAACGAGGTGAACCGGCTGACCCGCAGGCGGATCTTCGAGATCGCCGCGGCCCTCGCCGAACACTTCGCCGCCACCACCGACCGACCGCGGGAGCGGCGGTGACCAGCCTGCGGTCGATGCCCACGGCGGCGCCGGCCTCGGCGGCGCCCGCCCCGGCGGTGCCGGCGTCATGCCGGGTGTCGATCCTGGTGGGCGATCACCACCAGATCGACATGGTGTTGCCCGCCGCGGTGCCGCTGGACGCGCTGACCGACGCGACCCGCGACGCAATCAACCGCCAGCTGCGCAGTACCGGCGACGACGAATTGCCGGGCGGCACATACGTGTTCGTTCGTGCCGCGGGGATGACCGCCCTGGCCGGGGATATGTCGCTGGCCGCCCAGGGCATCACCGACGCCGAACTGCTGGCTCTGGTCCCCGCCGATCACGCGGTGCGCTACACCCCGAATATCGAGAACGTGTCGACGGCACTGGCCGGCTGGGCCCGCCAGCACTTCCCGACGGTGTCGGCGCGCGACGCCCGCTGGGTGGCGGTGATGTTGACGCTGACGGCGCTGGGGTTGGCGGCGCTGATTCTGTGGCGGATGCGGTGGGCCAGCGGCGGGGGATGGGTCGTTCCCACGGTGTTCGGCGCCGCCGCGGTCCTGCTGGCCGGGGCTGGCTGGGTGTGCACCCGGCTGCAGTCAGAGCGTTTCGTGATCGGCGCGCTGGCGGCGTCGACGGCGGCAGCGCTGACCTTGGCCGCCGCGTGCGCCCCTGCTGGCGCCCATCCCGGCGCCCCGCACGCATTCCTGGCCTGCCTGGTCGCCATCGTCAGCGCTGTGGGGTTGGCGAAAGTCACTGGCGGCTATTGGGTGTCAGCCGCGGCGGTCACGGTGGTGGCGACCGCAGGGTTCGGCGCGGCCGCGGTGCGGATGTTTTTCGACGTGCCCGGCCAGCGCATCGCGGTGGTGGTGCTGGTCGCGGTGCTGGTGGCATCGGTGAGTTGTTCGAGTGTGGCCCGCTGGCTGGCGCGGGTGCCGCGTCAGAGTTTCCGCTCGATCACCGGCAAGGATCTGTTCGCCCGCGCCCCGGGCCAACCCGAGGACACGCTGTCTCCGGTGGCTGATGCCCCCGAAGATGTCACGCTGCGCGGCGATCAGGTCGCCGAGGTGGCGCTGCGCGCCAATCGGGTTCTGCGCGGCATCTTGGCCGGGATCGCCGCCGTCCAGGTCGCGGCATCCTGGTTCGCCATCCATCCCGGCGTTGGACGGCAGTGGCCGGCGGTCACCGTGGTGGCGGTCTGTGCGTTGTGTTCGGTGTTGCGCGCCAGGGCGTTCCGGGACCGCCGCTGCTCGATGACGTTGGTCACCGGGGCGGCCCTATCACTGTTTGCGATCCCGCTGCATTACGGACTGTCAGCCAACCCGGCGGCGATCGCGCCGGCGTTGTGGTCGGCGGCGGTGGTGGTGGCGATAGCGGTCTGCGCGCTGGCCGCCGGGGCGTTCGTACCGGCCCACATTTTCTCCGAGACGGTGCGCGAGCTCGTCGAATGGCTCGAGTACGCCCTGTATGTCGTCGTGGTGCCGTTGGCGGCGTGGGCGATCGGATACCTGCACTACGTGCGGAACCATTGATGTCGGTGCGCCGTGCGGCAGCCTGCGCGGGCGCGGGCGCGTTGATCGCCGCCCATGTGCTGGCCCCCCCGGCGGCGTGGGCGATCGCCCCGCCGGTCATCGACCCGGCCGCACTACCGCCCGACGACACCCCGGGCCCGAGCGAACCGATGCGCCAAAACTATGGCTGTGCCCAGCCGGCGGTGATCGCCGACCCGAATCTCAGCCAGCCCGCACCGGGCAACGTGATGATGAATCTGGCTCAGGCGTGGCAGTATTCGACCGGCGCGGGGGTCACCGTGGCGATCATCGACACCGGCGTGACGCCCAATGCGCGATTCCCGGCGCTGTTTCCCGGCGGCGACTACGTGATGGGGGACGCCAACGGCGGGCTGGTCGACTGCGAGAGCCACGGCACGATCGTCGCCTCGATTATCGGCGCGGCCCCCGCGAATCCCGCTGACCGTCCGGTGCCGAGACCGGCCGGAGTGGGTGCCCCACTCCCGCCGCCGGGAGTGCCGGCCAACCCCGCACAGCTGCCGCCCCCGCCGCCCCCACCGCCTGCGGCCACGGTGACCGTGACCGCCCCCGCCCCGCCGCCGCCGGCGCCGGCCGGGCCACCGCCGCCGGACGCCCCGCCGCCGGACGCCCCGCAGGCCGGCGGGCCCGACGATCCCAGCGGCGGGGTGCCGCTGGTGGCGGGGTTGCCGCCGGGCACCCCGGACGGAGTCGTGGGGGTAGCCCCGGACGCGGCGCTGATCTCGATTCGGCAAACCTCCCCGCAGTTCTCCCCGGCCAATCCGACGCCGCAGGAGGCCGAGGAACATCGCAAGGCCGGCGACATCGTGACCCTGGCGCGGGCGATCCGCCACGCCGCTGATCTGCCGGGGGTGCGCGTCATCAACGTCTCGCTGGCCAGCTGCATCAACGCCGCCGCCCCGGTGAACCAGGACCCGCTGGGTGCGGCGGTCCGCTATGCCGCCGTCGACAAGGATGTGGTGATCGTCGCGGCGGCAGGCAATAAGGGCGACCCCCTGCAGCCCGACTGCGCCCAGAACCCGTCGTCGAACCCGTTGGACCCCAACGACGCCCGCGACTGGTCGGGGGTCCACACCATCGTCACTCCGGCCTGGTACTCCGATTACGTGTTGACCGTCGGGGCGCTCACCCCCGACGGACAACCGATGCCCGATAGCATCGCCGGGCCGTGGGTCGGAGTGGCCGCTCCCGGTTACCGCGTCATGGGACTGTCCAGCCTCAACGGCAGTGCGGTCAACGCCCTGCCCGCCAAGGACCCCGGCACCGGGTATGGCTTCTGGGGCACCAGCTTCTCCGCCGCCTACGTGTCGGGTGCGGCGGCGTTGGTGCGCGCGAAATTCCCCAATCTGACTGCCCATCAGGTCATCCGGCGGCTCACCGAAACCGCGCACAACCCCGCCCATGGGGTCGATAACCAGGTCGGCGCCGGGGTGGTGGACCCGGTTGCCGCGCTCACCTACGACGTGGCCCCCGGTGACGCCACACCGGCCGAACACCTTTCCACGCCGTTGCATGTCCCACCGCCGGCGCCGGCCCCGGATCAGCGGCCCCGCAACACCGCGCTGATCGGCGCGCTGGCCGTGCTCGGGCTGACCGGCGCGCTGGCCGGTGTCGCCGCGATCCGACGGAGGATGTCATGAAGGCCAGCACTGTGGCAGTGCGTCCCACCGCCGCCGCGGTGGTGGCCGCCGAGGTCATCGCCCTGGCCGCATTCGCGGCACTGCCCCCGCACCGGTTCGGGTGGTGGCCGGGCGCGGTGATCGGTGTCGCCGCGTTGGTGCTGCTGCTGATCACCGTGTACCGCCGCAACGCCGCCGCATGGGTGGCTGCCCGGCTGCGGTGGCGGACCCGTCGCACCACGGTGGCGGCGGCCGGCGTCGCGGTCGATGTGCCCTGCGGATCGACCATGGTGGGGGTGCGCGCTGAACCACACGAGGCCATCACCATGGTCGAGGTGGCCGGGCGCGCCTACACCCCGACGTTCCTGCGTGGTTCGGCGCTCACCTACACCGAAAACCTGCTGCCATTGCAGGTTCTCATCGACAACCTCGATCAGCCGGGCGGGCTGCGGATCAGCATCGACGTGGTGCAGTCCGGGCAGCGGGTGCGTCGCGGCAGCGGCTACCCGGCCCTCTACAGCACCTTGCTGGCCGATCGCCCCGCCGCCGGTGCCCGCCAGACGCGCCTCATCGTGCGCCTAGACCTGAACGACTCCGTAGAAGGGTTGGTCTACCGGCGCTCGATCGGGGCGGCGGCAGCGGCAGCCACCGACCGCATCGTCACCGCGCTACGCCAACACGGTGTGAGGGCTACCGCCGTGAGCGCCGAGGAACTCGACGAGGCGCTGGCCCAGCTCGGCGCCGGCCTGGCCGCCCCGCCCGACACCGCCGAAGAGGACCCGGCCGACGACGCGGATGCGGGCAGTTCGGCACGTCGCGCGGCGGTGCGCGAGTCGGCGCCGGCCGTGGACGTGGGCTGGCGCACCCTGGACGCCCACCCGGGGCATCTGAGCAGCTGGTATTTCTCCCCGGAGGACATCACCTCGGCCTCGCTAAACCAGATGTGGTCGCTGCGTAGCGATTCGGTGGTGCAGGTCACGACAATCACCAAAGCGCGGTGCACCCAGCCGCAGGGCGGGGGACCGGTGCTGGTGTCGGCGCTGGTGCGTACCGATGATCCCCAGCCAGCCCAGCAGCCGCCGACGCTGTACCTGAATCCGCTAGCGGGGGATCAGCAGGCCGCGGCGCTGTGGGCAGCCCCGACGCAGCGACCCCGGCTGCGGCTGCCCACCGCGACCTTGGAGCGGCCCGATGAGTTGGAGATCCCGATCGGGGCGACCGGGGTTCTCGTGGGGGCCGCCTTGCACGACGATCTGACCGCCCACCCGGGGATTCATCGCGACGACCTGGTGATGTGGGCGCTGACTGATCCGGCACAGGTCACCCGGATCTTGATGAACACCTCGGATTTCTATGTGCGCCAATTGATTATCCGGGCCGCTGCGGCCGGGGAGCGGATCGCGATCTATTCCGATGAGCCCAGTCGTTGGCACTCGGTGTCCCAACCCAACGTCGCCGTCGTGGACCTGGGACGGGCACCGGAGTTCGTGCCGACGATCGTGGTCAACGACCGTCGGGGCAACGCGCCGGCCGGGTTGTCCTCGACGGTGATCACTCTGGCCGATGACGCCGACCCGGGCGGGCCCGATCCTGATCTACGGTTCGTGCAGACCTCCCGGTCCACGGTGCGCATCAGCACCGCAGAACGCACCCTCGACGTCGCGATCGTGGCGTTTCGGCAGGAGCAGGCGTGGACGGGCTAACCAGGAGAGGATTTGTCGTCGTCGGCCACCTTTGGTGATGGCGCGACTGGCCATCGCGTCGTGCCGCGGTCGTCGAGCTCCGCATAGGAGGTCGGTCGCGTCCGGTGCCGGAGAAATTGGTGCGAAGAGCCCCGCTGTGTAGCCCTTAGCGTTGACGTATGGACAATTCGTTCAACGAGGACGGGTTTCGGCCTCCGGTAACCCCTTTCGCGGGATGGGTGCGTGGCCGTGACGGGCTTCTGCGCCCACTGGAAAGCGCCCCGCATATCGGCGCGTTTGCACCGCCGGGGACCGGCAAGACCCGCCGCTGGCTTTCTCAGGCCGCTGTGTTGTGGCCGGGGCCGGCGTTGGTGTCCTCCAGCAAGGACGACCTGATGCAACTGGTGGCCTCCCGACGGTGGGGCCCGGCCGCCCTGATTGATCTGCGCCCCATCGCGGCACCCTGGTATCCCAAGGACTTCGCGCCTCACCGCTACGACCCGACCGCCCTGATCAGCACCCTCGACGACGCTATGGCGGTGGCCGAGACACTGTTGAGCACGTCCTCGGTGGCCCTGTCGGGCAGCGCATTGCGGTCTGGCACCGATCCCGGGCCGTGGGACCAACTCGCGTTCGCCCCGCTGACCTGCCTGCTCTACGCCGCCAGCCCGCCCGTCTTCAACGGCAGCATGAACTGGGCGTTAGAAGGGGCGGAAAAAGTGGAAAAGCCGGCGAAGAACAGCAGCGGAGCTTTTCAGGTCAGCGCCGAACCGTCGTGGGCCAACGCAGCAGCAGCATGCGGTGATCCGCTGTTCGAGGCGCGCGTCAACGGGGTGCTCGACATGGAAGCCAAACAGCGCGACTCGGTCAAGATGACGGTAACCAAAGTTCTGACCGCCTGGCTGCGAACCTCCAAGCGCGACCGGGGGCTACCGCCGCTGAGCCTAGACTTTCTCGACGACCCCAGCGCCACAATCTATCTGCTGACCCCCGCCGACGGAACAGTCGCCGCCCAGGCCATCACGCTGATGGATCATCTGATCAACCGGCAGCGAACCAAAGTCGCCCAATGGGAAGAGTTCCACCGCCTCGGATTCTTCCTGGACGAGATCACCAACACCCCGCTGCCGCGACTACCCCAGTATCTCGCTGAGTCTCGCGGCCTGGGGACCGCTATTTGTTATGCCGCCCAGGCGGGTTCGCAACTGGAGGCGATTTACGGCCCGCTGCAGGGTCGGGCGATCCGTGACGTGACGCCGGCGAGCTTGATCATGTATGGCTCCCATGAGCGTGATCTGATGGAGTCGGCGGCGTTTTGGGCGGGCAAGGCCACCCGCAGCCACCAGTCCTACGACCACAACGGTGATGACAAGACCACCGGTCGCGCGTTCGGTAACGCCCTGGAAGCCGAGGAACTGATGCCCCGCAACAGCGGAGAGGCCCGGCTCATCGTCCGGGGCGGCCCTGGACAAATGGTGGAATTGATCGAGTGGTCCGATTTCAGAACGTATTTGGACGCACTGCGTACCGCTCGGACGACGACGACTGTAGTTTCACAAAATTAGTGTCACCGTCTCAGTCTGATGCTAACTGGATGTCAGTAGGGGGCGCCGCGATCCTCTCCGGGTAGCAGCTCGGGCAGCGGCGTCCATCGTTGCAGACCCGGCATGGCCGCCTGGGGTGCATACCAGGACTTGGCGCGGGTATCCCAGCCCGCACCAGCGGCCTTGGCCTGGGGGTTTCCCGCGAACGAAAACTCGAGCCAAACCCGCACTGCGCCTTCCCTTTGTCCAATGACGACGGTGATCCACGTCTAGACCGCTCTGCAACCTCCCGTTGGCGCCAATTTTTCCACCTCGACGGCTGCGGCACAGGCGGGCTCGGCCAAGTCGGGCAGACCGGGCCTGATCCGGCGGCTCCACCCACCGGCGGCTACCCGCCTTCATCGACAGCTTGGGGTGGCCGGCATCGAGGTTGAGCTGCGACAAGACCGGCGCAGACGCAGCGCTGTCAGCACTGCAAAATTGGTGCCTAATGGGGGTTCTGGGCAGCTTTAGGCTCAATTCATGCGTGATCCCAGCAGCGACGACAAGTTCGACGAGTTGCGCCGGGCCTGGATCGCCCGCCACCAGGGGTGGTCGACCATTCAGCGGCGCCGGGCCGAACAGTTGGGCCGCAAAGTGCGGGCCCGCCAGCGGCTCCAGTCCGTGGCGGTGCCCGACCCGCACGACGACACCCTGCTGCCGCCGTTATGGCTGCGAACCACTCGCTCCCCGGCCTCGCAGGTCGAGCTTGTGCTCATGTCCGCCGTGGTGGTGCTGGCCCCGTTCGGCCTTATTGGTGGCTACGTGCTGAAAGCGGTGGTGACCCGGCTGATCCCGGGTGATCTGCGGGGCTATCCGATCGCTGTGCTGCTGTGGGCGGCGGCGGGTCTGGGTGCGGTCATTGTGGTGTTGTCTCTGCTGGTCTATCAGCCGGGGGCGTCGTTTGGGCAGGTCGCGGTGATGCCGTGGATTTGTGTGCAGTTCGCAGCGGTGTTCGCGGTGGCCGGCGTCTTGGGTATCGCCGAGGGATGGTTGGCGGTTGCGGCGTCACGCCTGTGGTTTCCTCGCACACCTGCTCGCCACGAGTTGACGGGCGCGCAGGCCGACGACATTCTGGGCGGCTACGACCTGACCGGCCCGGGCCTGTTGGATGCCCGCCGGCTGAATACGCCGGGGGAGCGGACGCGGTGATGCTTGCTTGGGTTGTTGTCGGCGAGCGCGCCGAACTAGCTTCCCGTGGACGAGGACGCGTCGCCGCTGTTGAACTGCTGCAGCAGGTCCTCGTCGACGTCGAACTCGTTGGCGAGGTGGTCGAGCCGGTCTTCGAGGCGGTCCAGGCGCGCCAGGAGGGCGCCGACATCGGGCGCGGGCCGCGTCGATTTCAGTGCGCAGTTGGGACAGCAGCCTGTCCAGGACCGAGCGGGGGTCAACGCCTCTCCGATCGCGGCCCGTGCGGTGACGGTGAGCGGTTTGCCACCGAGCAGCACCGCCGCCGAGGAGCCAGGTTCCCAGCCCAGGCAGCGGTCCAGGCGCAACTGGGTGCTCACCCGCGGAGTGTTCTGTCCGGTCCGGTCGCGGATCTTGTGCAGCGTGGAGCTTTCCGGCCCACCCCGCCGGGTGAGGTCGGTCTTGGTGAGCCGAGCTGCTGCAGACGCACATCGACGTGGTGCATCAGGCGTTCGATCCCGCCGGCGGGAGGGCTTATACAGCGACCCCGCCGCACGTTATCTTCGCTATCTGCAGGCGGTTTCGGGCCGTCGACCGTTGTTGGAACTAGCTTGTGAGGTGCTGATAATGAAGGTTCTGGTGGGTATCGTCGGCATGGGCATGCTGGTCGTCATTGTCCTGTTGGGCGCGATCGCACAGCTGATTGTGGAGCTGTTCCCGCTGTTGGTTGTGGTCGCCGTCGCAGTCATGGTAACCGCGGTCCTGCGCCGCCGATCGGGCCCGCAGCGCCCGCCGTTGCCGGCCCCGCCGCGGTTCGGGGTGGCGGTCCCTCCGCCCCCGGCGTGGGTGTGCCCGCCGCCGCCGGGCTGGGTGATGGTGCCGGTGTGGGTGGGACCTGCCGGGTCCCCCACATCCCGGCCCTATATCGATGCCGAGGTCACCGACGACGGCGGGAGGTCGTGGCGGTGAGCAAGACCGTGGCCGACCCTGACGGCGCGGTCACTGATGAGTGGTGGGCGCACGGTCATCTCAAGGACGAGGACTCCCCACTGGAGTTGCTCGGCCCGGTCCCGCCCATGCCGCCGGCCGAGTGTGGCGGCGGCGCTGACACGGGCCCGGTGGCGCCGACCGCCGCTGTTCCCGCCGACGACGACCCGCTCGGCGTCGATACCTCCGATCCCGTTGTCGCACAGCAACCGCCGGTTGAGCTCGACACCCCCACCGCGCCCGGTCCTGCTGCCACCGCGGCGGGGGAGGCTGACCCCAACGCAGGGGCCCGCAAGGTCGCGGTGTGGCTGGGCACGGGCCTGGTGGTCGCGTTGACGGCCATCGTGGCCGCGGTGGTCATGTTCACCGACCACAGCCGTAGCGCGCCGCCGCCCCGCGAACCGGCGCAGTCCGCGGTCATGCCGGTGACACCGGCTCCCGCGCCGACCTCGATGCCACCGGCTCCTGATTCCGATCAGGTTGTGCCCTACACCGCCGCCGCCAACTGCCCGCCGGGGTCGACCTCGGCCCAGTCGCTGGCCGATGCCAGCACCGACTCGGCGTGGGTGTGTGTTCGCGGCCAGCAGGGCGCCCAGGTCGACGGACAGGTTCTGCACGTCGACTTCGGGCACAGTTACGTGCTCTCGGCGGCGTCGGTGACACCGGGATGGGTGCCGAAAACCCCGGGCGGGAAGGATGATTGGCTTCAACACCGGGTCGTAACCAAGCTGCAGTACATCTTCAATGACGGCGACCGCACGGTCGTCACCCAGGACACCGGCAATGTGCACGGACCGGTGATCATGGCGCTGCCGAAAAGGGTGCTGGCCTCCCAAGTCACCGTCATCGTGTTGCAGACCGCGCGGCCGCCCGCCACCCCGCCGGCCGGCACCGCCGACCCGGGCGGCGATCAACCCGGCTTCGGCGACTCGGTGCTCGGCTCGGGCGGAACGCCCCCGACGTCTGACACCGCGACGGCCACCGACCCCGCCACCCTCGATGCGCCCGGCACCGACCCGGTCGATGCCACCTTCGCGATCAGCGCGTTGAAGTTCTTTGGTCACCAACCGAATTGAGACTGGGATGAAACTGTCACAGACGTGGTCGGCCCGCCTGCAGCACGGCGGCCAGCTCGGACGCAAAGCCGCACTGGCGGTCCTGACCGGGCTGGCGGTGCTGGGCGGGATGGCGGGCTGCAAGGTGTTCCTGGCCCCTGAGCACCCCGACTTCGCCGCCATCGCGCAACGGGTGCACAACGAGCAGGACCAGGTCGGCGCGTTCGCCGCCGACTTCGTGGTGTCGTGGTTGACGGCCACCACAACCTGCCAGGGCCAGCCCGCCGCGGATCAAGGCGCCGCCGCCGTGGCCGACACCAGCTGCAAGGACCGCGACGCGGCGGTGTTGCAACGCTTCATCACCACCCCCGACGGGTCGGCGATGACGCTGCCGCAGACCCCGGCCGCGGTGGTCACCATCCCGCAGGTCGTGTCGGTGATCAGCGCCGGCTCGGTCGGCGATGCTGATCTCTACACCGCGGTGGTGGCGGCCAACGAGCGTCCCTACGCCTCAGCGCAACCCACCCGCGCCTTCTATCAGGTGCCGGTGTCGGTGTGGCACTACCAGCCGCGGGCGCTGGCGATGCCGGCGCGCATCAACGGTCCCGGCCCCGGCGCGGACATCAAGCTGGGCTACCGCCAGACGGTGAGCACCGACAGCCCGATCTACGCGGTGCTCACTGGGTTCGTGCGCACCTATTTGACGTCGACCACCGGCCTGGATCGCTACGTCGTCGCGGGGACGCCCCTGGTCGGGGTCGGCGGATATCAGAGTGCGATCGTCACCGCCGCCAGCTCCGCGGAGACCGTTCCCGACCAGCCCGCACCGGGCAGCGAGATTCATGTGCTGGCCACTGTCCTCGCCCAGACATCCCAATTTGCGACGGTGACCATGGTCTACCCGCTGCGGGTCGAAAACAGCGGCGGAACATGGATGATTTCCGCCCTGGACTTGATGCCCCACGTCGCCGGGTCGGAGGCCACCGCGGTGAGTCCGCGCAACCCCTAGAGAAAGCAGAGGAAGACAATGATTGCGACCGTTCTCGCGGACACCCAGGTGCTGGCCGCGGCCGGCATCTTCAGCTCCGGGCGTGACCTGATCCTGGGCGGCATCGGCTTTTTGGCGGTGGTGGCCCTCGCGGTCGGCAGCGTCTCGGCGATCCGGGCGCACAGCCGCGAGGGCGCCGGCGCGGGCATTTCCGCCCAGATCGGCACCATCATCATGGCGGTGCTGATCCTGTTGTCGGTGGGAGTGGCGTCGGCGCTGACCCGGGAGGCCAGTAGCCACGGCATCTCCAATCCGGTTCGCGTGGAAAGCCCCTGGGGGCAGTAGGCGATGGCCGATGACAGCGCGGCCAAGGTCTATTCCGACCAGCGCGACCTGCCGATCTATCTGGGCGATTCCGGTGACGGGTTCACCCTGCCGTTTCGGGACAAATGGCGGGCTCCTGATGCGATCGCGGCGGTGGCCGGGTTCATCATCACCGCCGCCCTGGTCACCACCAACCTCGAGAGCGGTCACGCGCTGGCGATTCTGGTCTGCGGGGTGGTCCTGACGGTGGCCGCGGTGGGGGTGCTGGCCAAGCTGCCGCACGGGCGCCCGTCGCTGCCGACCCGGCTGCGCTGGTGGTGGGCCGATCTTCACCCGCGGGTCATGATGTCGCACAACAACGATGGGGGAGCGGACGCATGACTGCCAGTGACGCCCCGCGCGGGGCGATCGGCAATCTGCGGTTCACCGACAGCGGTGTCTACGCCGAGTATCTGGTGTCGGGCCAGCCGTTCATCTTCATGCCCCGGGAATCTCAGGACATGGTGGCCGATGTCCACGCCGAACTGTGGCGCACCCTTCCCTGCGGTGCCCTGCTCAGTGGCCTGACCGCGCCGGTGACCACCCGCAACCTGACCCGCCGGATGCTCTACGCCCATCCTGATCTGCTGCACAACAACGACACCGGCGCCATCGCGCCCGCCGCCAGGTCCTGGATCAGCCATTGCCGAGCCTGGGAGCCGGTGATCGCCCGCTGCGGGGCCCGCCGCCGGATCTACTGGCTGAGTCTGCCGTTGGACTACGGCCTGGCCGGCAACACCGCCGCCGGGTCGTGGCGGCGCCGCGTGGACGCCGTGGTCGGACGCGACAAAGACAGCGAAACCTCCCTGGCCCACTACCGCGACCTGGCCGCCCGGATGGTGCGGGCCCTGCCGCCGGCCTTGTTCTGCAAACCGGCCAGCGTGGAACAGATTTGGTGGCACTGGAACTACACCGCCAGCCGCGGAGCATGGCCCCACCCACTGCCCACCACCCACTTTGACCCCGACGCCCGCCTGCCCGCCTCGGCGTTCACCCCGGTGTGGTTCGACGAGTCCGCCACCCAGCTGCGGGGGCGGCGGTGGCGGGCCGCCCGCACCCCCGAGGAGGTGTTCCTGCGGACCTACCGCGATCGGCCCGACGGTGTGCCCGACTCCTACCAAGCCCTGGCCGCGGTGGAGAAGTTCCCCGACAGCGGATTGCGCTGGCCGGAGGCCACCCTGTTCAAGGTCCTCGACGATCACACCACCCCGATCACCACGGTGGACTGGGCGATGCACCTGACGTTTGAGAGCGTGCAGGCCGCCGTCAACGTGGCTCACAACGTCATCGTCAACATCAAAGATCAGGCCCGTCAGCGGGGTCGTCACGCGCTCAGCGACGACGAGCTGGTACGAAAACTGGCCTCCGGCAGGGAGTTGGCCTCCGAGCTTAAACGCGGGGCCGCCGAGCGTGGCGTCAACCCGGCGATCGTGATGACCGTCGCCGGGGCCGACATCGAGGCGGTCAACACCGTCCTGGACCACCTCACCCGCACATTCCGCGGCCACGACATCGGGCTGCGCCGCCACCGCGGCAGCCAGGCCACCCTGTGGCGGGCGTTCAATCCCGGCACCGAAACCACCGCGGCCCTCGGTGAGTTCCGCAATCCCACGACCACAACCCGGTTCGCGAAGTTCGTGCCTCTGCTGGCCGCCCGGGTCGGCAACAACACCGGCGTTCCGCTGGGCATGATCGTCACCAGCCCGGGGCTTCGGGACGTGGCGCTACTCGACCTGCTCAACGCCCCAGCCCGCGACAATCCGGCCAACTTGGTGATCGGAGGCTCACCCGGGGTCGGCAAGTCCCACATCACCAAGAACCTGCAACGCTGCTGGCTGGCGGTCGGAGCCGGAATACACATCATCGACCCCACCGAGGCCCGGGAACACGCCCGCGCCCTCGAGGGGTTCGACGACAAAATCGTCATTGACCCGACCCGTCCGCAATTCAGTCTGGACGGGTTGCGGATATTCCCCATGGAAGAGGCGTCGGAACGCACCGTTGACCACCTGCTGCCCCAGCTCGGGTTCAGCCCGTTGAGCCCGCAGGCGTCCCGGCTCAAAGCCCACCTCGCGCCGGCCTCGCTGCACGCCAACGGCATCGGCTCGACCAACCAGCTTCTGGAGTACCTGCGCACCCTGCGCGATGGCCGGGTGGGCGTCGACGACGACCTGCTCGTCGGCCTGGAGGGGCTGCGCGCCGAGCGGCTGCTGCGAGCGTTGTTCGACGAGACCCTGCCGGCCCCGGATCTGAGCGCGCAATGCGTGATCTGGAATTTCGGCGGTCTGACGCTGCCCACCGTGACCGAGGAGTACCAGGCCCACCTGCACACCCAGACCACGCCCAGCCAACGCGCCGCCCAAGCGCTCTACGGGCTGGCGGCTGAACTGGCGCAGGCCACCTTTTTCAGACGGCCCACCCAGCCCGACATCCTCATCGTCGAGGAGTGCGCGGCCTGGACCCACTCGCCGGGCGGGCGCAAGACCGCCAACACGATCATCCGGCAGGGCCGCAAGGCGTGGACAGCCTTTTTGGGGGTGTCGCAGAATCCGCCGGAGGACTTCGGGGTTCTCGAGGACGAGTTCATCGACCAGCGGTTGTGCATGGGTTTTAGACAGGCGGGGATCGCCGAGGCGACCCTGCGCTGGTGCGGCCGCGATGTCGACCGCCACCCGGCGCTGTTGGCCGACTACGTCTCCAACACCAGCCCGCGGCAGCTGATGGATCACGGCGACGACGCGATCGACACCCGCTACGGGCGGGTGATCCCCGGCCGGGAAGGCGAGGCGTGGTTCCTCGACGAGTTCGGCGGGTTCGGCAAGCTGCGGCTGTTCGCCGCGCCCACCGCCGAGCTCGCCGCAAAGTTCGACACCAACCCGCACCGCAGCCGCCACCAGCAGGCGGCCGGCCGGTGATCGCCCGCTGGCATTACTGGCTGCTGACCCACCCGCGTATCGGGCGGCCTGCCACGGTGCTGGCCGAGCTGTGGTCGCTGTCGGCGGTGGCGGTGTGCGCGGCCCCGCAAGCCGCCGCGGCCACCAACAGCATGGTGCTGGGCTGGACGGGCATGCACGACACCTACGGGGTGTCCCCGGGTGACTACACCTTCGCCATCGCCAGCATCCGCGACCAGATCGCCCAGACGACACCGGAACTGGGCTTAGACCCCGGTTCGTGGATGCAGTGGATGGGTCACACGCTGGCGTTGATGCTGGCCAATGCGACCGCGGCCAACCTGCTCACCGCGGAGGCGGGCCTGTTCATCGGGATTGTCACACTGTCGCTGTGGCTGTTTCGGATGACAGTGTCCACCTACTGGCTCACCGTCGTCGGCGAGTTGGCCCGCGCGATCACCGACGGCATCATCACGGTGACCACCCGGCTGGGTCTGCTGCTGGTGGCCGTGCCGATCGGGGTGTTCGCCGGGGTGTTCACCATCCGGCGCGGCGAGGTCGGGCGCGGCTGGACCATGGTTCTGACCGCGCTGACGTTGCCGGCGTTGTCGATTGCGGTGTTCTCCGATCCGGCCTCACAAATGTACGGCCCTGACGGGGTCCTGGCTTTCGGCCGTCGGGTGGGCTTTTCGGTGGCCGAGGCGGCCACCCGCAACGGCAGCGTCAGTGGGGGTGGCTTCGACGGGCAGGTCGACACCCTGACCGCCAGCATCCTGACTCACACGGTGCGTGAACCGCTGCAGCTGTGGAACTTTGGGCATGTGGTTGATCGCGTCGGAGCCTGCAGCACAGCCTGGACGATGGCGGTGCGCCAGGGCGCCCCCGACGGGCCGATCCGGGCGATGACCCAGTGCGGCGACCGGACGGCCGTCAGCTATGCCGAGCACCTCGACGGCGCCAACGTGTGGATCGGGCTGGTGCTGGTGGGCTGCTCGCTGCTGCTGGGGATATTCATGGTGGCCTCGGGCTGGGCGGTGCTGAAGGTGTCGGTCAAAGCGATGTGGACCACCGCGAAGCTCTTGCCGTCACTGTGGTTGGGCGGCATCCCCGGCTCGGCGCAGCGCCACGCCATCGACACCGCCTGGCAGTTCTTCCGCCACGGCATCGAGGTCCTGGTCTACATCGTGTTCGTGTCGGTGATCGGTCTGGCGATCGAACGCCTGGTGGCCCTGCCGCTGCCGGGCCAGCTGGGCGGCACCAACCCGTTCGCCCATGTGCTGATGATGGGCCTGGTGTGCATCGCGGCGTGTGCGCTGCTACGCCACATCCACCACGACGTCGCCGGCCACCCGCACCGGCGCGCGATGATGGGGCGGGCCACCGATGTGGCCGTCGGGATGGGCATGCACGCGGCCCTCGGCAAAGGCGGCTCGGCAGCCCTGTCCGGCCTGCGCGGCCTGCGGTCCGGGTCGAAGGCCGCGCAGAACCCGACGCCCTGGGAACACATCGATCAGGCCGCCGCCGCCGCCGGTGGGGAGATGCTCGGCCAGCCACGGCCCGGTTTCGCACCGGTACCCGCTGCCGGGGAGACCCCCGCCGCCGACATCGAGGGGCGCTCCGCTGGCCTGTCACCCGCCGCACCCCGCACCACGGCAGCCCCGCCGACGCCGGATGGGGGTGGGGGCGGCGGCTCGCCCGGCGGCGTGGTCACCGCGGGGGCGGCGGCGATGGCGCCGACCCTCACCGGCGGCGCTGACCGCATCCCCGCGGCGAGCAACCCGCAGCGAGGTGGCCGCCGGCGCACCGCCCCCACTGCCGACGGCGTCGACCCGGCCGCGGCAGTGGAGCGCCGAACTGCCGGCGCCGGGCTGGCGGCGACAGGACAATCTCCGCAGGCGCTTGCTCCGATCACCGATACCGCCACGACCGGCTACGACGAGGAGATCCCACCCCCGCCCGAACCCCCGCACGACGAGGCGGCACCGCCGCCCCCTGACGACGAGGGCCCGACAGCAGCTACCGTCGATCCCATCAACCCATAGCCCGCCACCACCGACCCTGGACCTGCCGATGCCAGCCCATCGCCTCCCCGGACAGCGATGACCTCCCCCACCGAACAGCGCCGCGCCTTCGACGCCGCGATCCACCGCTACAAGGCCGGCGACACCACCGCCGCCCTGGCCGGTTTCGCCGATGTCACCGACGCCAACCCCGCCATGTCCGATGCGTGGCTGGGCCGCATCGCATGCGGGGACACCGACCTGGACACCCTGGCCGAGGCTCACCGCAACTCCCGCGCCCTCTACCGCGAGACACGGCGCATCGGGTTCACCGATGGCGAGCTGCACGCCGTGGTCAACGCACCCCTGTACATGACCCATCCGGTGTGGTCGCGGGCGTCCATCGCGATGGCCTACGCCGGCGCGCTGATCGGCGCACAACGCTGGGACGAGGCCGCCGAGATCCTCGACGATCCGGTGCTGATCTGCGATGCGCAGGCCGCCCAGTGGCGGCAGTTCCTGCAGGCCAGCTTGTTTCACCAGACGCGGCGGTGGACCGACGTGCGGGCTGTGACGGCGGTGTGTCCCCCCGCCGACGCCACCTACGTCCTCGACGAGGTCACCGCGGCGACTAAGGCGCTGTCCGCGGCGGCGGCGGCCAGCCTGGGGAAACTGCAGCCGGCCCTGGATCTGGCCGCCGCGATCACCACCACCAACCCGTATGTGGGCGCCGATGTGGCCCTGACAAAGGGGTGGTGCCTGCGCGAGCTCGGCAACGAAGAGGCTGCCACGACGGCATTTCGCGCCGCCACGGTCAACGGCGTCGTGCTGGAGGCCGCCCGCCAGGCCCTCGATGACCCGAGCTACCGCCTGGTGATCACCGACGCGGAAACCATCGCGAGCCGCACCGACCCCTGGGACCGCGGCACTGAGACCAGCCGCGAACACCGCCACGCCGCGCAGCTGGCCGCCGACCAGCAGGAAGTGCTGGCCCGCGCCCAGGCCCGCCTCGACGAGCTGATCGGCCTGGAGGGCCCCAAAGAGCAGATCGCCGTGTGGCGCACCGAGATTCAGATCGACCAACTGCTGGCCGCCCAAGGCCAGGAAGTCTCCGGCACCAACGAAAGCCACATGGTGCTCGAAGGCCCACCGGGCACCGCCAAAACCAGCTTCGCCCGCATCGTCGCCGAGATTTTGTATGGCCTGGGCAAGGTCGAACGCCCGGACGTCGTGGAGGTCACCGAAGAGGACCTCGTCGTGGGCTACGTCTCCCAGACCGCGCAGCGCATGAAGGAGGTGTGCGAATCCGCCTTGGGCGGTGTGCTGTTCATTGACGAGGCCTACCGTCTGGTCCCCGAGCAGGAGGGCCACTCGTTCGGCAAGGACGCGATCAACACCTTGCTGAAGTACATGGAGGACTTCCGCGACCAGCTGGTGGTGATCGTGGCCGGCTATCCCAAAGAGATGCGCCGCTTCATGAGTGCCAATCCGGGCCTGGCGAGTCGGTTCCACTTCACCTTGACCTTCGACAGCTACACCCCTGACGAGATCGTCGCCATCGGCCGCCACATCGCCGGCAAGGAGAAAATCGTGGTGGCCGACAGCGCCTGGCCGCTGCTGCACGACGAGGCGCAACGGCTGCGTGCCACCCCCCACGACGGCGGCACCCTGCTCGACTTCGCCGGCAACGGCCGCTACGTGCGCAAGATCGTGCTGGGCTGCAAGCGTGAACGCGCCCGCCGCCTACACACATTGACCCCGCACGCGTTGCAGGAGTTGGCCCAGACCGATCCCCATGCGCTGGTAGTCAACGACGACGACATGACCCGCGCTCTTGCCGCCGGGTTGACGACAACCTGATTGGTCTCGAGATGATGGATCGCTGTGCGCTGCCGCCCGCGCTTCCCGTCCTCGTCGAGAGCTATGCCGGCCGACAACCGGAGGCGGTCCGCTACCGAGCCCCCTCCTGGGATTCGGCACTCGCGGGCGTGCCGGGCCGACCCACCCGCCTGTTGGTCGATCCGACGCTCGCAGCAGCAGCAGCAGCAGCCCAGCCCCGCTATCGCGCGGTGGGCGACCGCCTCGTCACCGCCGAAGCGGTCGCCGAGGACAAGCTCGTGCTCATCAGCTTGCTTCAGCGTTGCCTCGACGGCGATGGGAGCCGCGACGACGACGAGGCGGCGCAGTGATGCGCACAACCCGACAACGCCGCGGCCTGGCGAGATCGGGCGAGATCTGGCCGATCAACTCACGCCGCAGCAGGCCCCGACACCGTCCCCACGCCCTAAAGCTGGAGCCACACTGGTTCAGCACGAGTTCGATTGTGGGACAATGATTTGCAGATCAGATTCGAGGGAATACGACGTCCCAGTCCCGGGCGATGCTGACGACCGTCCAGCCTAGTCAGCTGCCGACATCGGTGATCGGTTCGGTCTCGACGAACGTCCCAGCCGTGCTGGTGTACTGGAATTCGCGTGCGGGGTCATCGTGGTCGATCAGCAGGGCGAGACTCGGGCCTTCCGCGGCCAACGCCCATTCGAGCTGGCCCCGTTCGACCGGTCGCTGATCATCGTGCGCGACCCCGACCAGGACGTCAACGAGATCGCTTGGCAGGCCGCGAAAATCGGCTACAGCAACCTCATCGGTGAACTTGACGGCGGAATGCGCGCGTGGACCGCAGCCGGCCATGACGTCGCGTCGACCGCGCTCACCCGCGCCGACCATCTCGGCGGACGCCGGGTCCTCGACATCCGCCAACGCCCCGAGTATCTGGCCGGGCATCTGCCCGAAGCGATACATATCGAACTCGGCGACGTCGCCAACCGAGCCGACGACGTGCCCGATGAGCCCATAGTGGTGATGTGTGGGCACGGTGAGCGCGCGATGGGCGCCGCCAGCCTGCTGGAGCGGGCGGGACACCACGACGTCATCGTGCTCGACGGCGGACCCGCCGACTGGGTGCAGGACACCGGCCGCGAACTGGCAACCGGCGCATGAAGATCGAGGGCCGCGAACCCCACCTCGGGCTACGGGCCAACCTCGCTCAGTTCTGCCTCCTGGTCGTCGTCAACGCCTTGGTGGGCGGAATGCTTGGCCAGGAACGGACCGTCCTACCGCTGCTGGGTGAGCGGGTGTTCGGTATCCGCGCCTACACGGCCGGGTTGTCGTTCATCCTGGTCTTCGGGGTGGCCAAGGCCGCGACCAACTACTTCGCCGGCACGTTGTCCGACCGGTTCGGGCGCAAGCCGGTATTGGTGGCGGGTTGGCTGGTCGCCGTTCCGGTGCCGCTGTTGCTGATCTGGGCGCCGTCGTGGTCGTGGGTCATCGTCGCCAATGTGCTGCTCGGCATCAGCCAGGGCCTGACCTGGTCCACCACCGTGGTGATGAAGATCGATCTCGTCGGCCCGGCACGGCGCGGCCTGGCGATGGGTCTGAACGAGGCCGCCGGTTACGGCGCGGTCGCGGTCACCGCCCTGGCCACCGGCTACCTGGCGGAGTCCTATGGCTTGCGCCCGGCGCCGTTCCTGCTCGGTGTTGCGTTCGCCGCCCTCGGCCTGGGACTGTCCACCCTGGCCGTCAGGGAGACCCGCGGACACGCCCGACTCGAGGCCGCCACCCACGTGGCCCGCGCCGACGGCCGCCACGACCACTTACACCGCGACTTGACCAACCGGCAGGTGTTCGTGCAGACCAGCTTCCGTGAGCCTGCGCTGTCGTCGGCCTGCCAGGCCGGCCTGGTCAACAACCTCAACGACGGCCTGGCATGGGGCCTGTTCCCGATCCTGTTCGCCGCCGCCGGGCTGTCGGTCGGGAAGATCGGCGTGCTGGCCGCGCTGTACCCCGCGGTGTGGGGGGCCGGCCAGTTGGCCACCGGCGCGCTCTCGGACCGGTGGGGCCGCAAATGGCTCATCGCCTCCGGAATGTGGCTGCAGGCAATCGCTCTGAGCCTGATCGCACTCGGTGACACGTTCGCGATATGGGCGGTTGCCGCGGTGATGCTCGGCGCGGGGACCGCACTGGTTTACCCGACCCTGCTCGCTGCGATCGGAGACGTCGCACACCCGGCGTGGCGTGCCCGGGCGGTCGGGACCTACCGCCTGTGGCGAGACGGCGGCTTCGCGGTCGGCGCACTGCTCGCCGGTATCGTCGCCGATACCCTCGGAATCCGGGCCGCGATCTGGACCGTCGCCGCCCTCACCGCGGTATCCGGTCTGATCCTCGCGGTGCGGATGTATGAAACCCATCCGCGGGTTCATCGGACGGCGATGATACCAACGCGTCCGCCCCTTGCTCGCTAGACCAACGTGCCGCGGCCGCCCGCGTTGATGCCCAAATGGAAGTTAAGTCGCCCTGTATCAGTGGTAGCACTAGTTCTCGCCTTATCCTGCTCTGCACCTATCTGTCGGCGGTCGTGCTGGTCGGACTGCTCCTCAGCAGTCTGTTCGGCTGGTCCTGGGTCGATCCCATCGCGGCCATCGTCATCGCCGTGATCGCCACAAGGGAGGGCATCAACGCCTGGAAGGTTGACATCTGCTGCTCCGCCCCGGCTATCACCAAAACTGCTGCCGCTCAAGGCCCACTGCGACTACTGCGACGACTGACCCGACAGGTAGTATCCCCCCGCCCTTCCTCTACGCAGTCGGTTCCGTACCCTTTGTGCCCGATAGTGGGGAGCTAGGTGAACATCGGGACCATCGGCCAGGCAGTCGGCCTGTTCGCCGTCACCAACATCGATGACATCGTCACCTTGGCGCTGTTCTTCGGCCAAGCCGTGGGCCGCACAAGCGTCGTCCGGGTCATCATCGGGCAATATCTTGGCTTCGCGGCCATCCTCGCCGCTTCCGTCGTGGGCGCCCTCGGCGCAGGACTGCTCCCAGAAACTGCCACTGCGTACTTGGGTCTTCTCCCTTTGGCGCTGGGGCTGCGGGCAGCGTGGAACGTCTGGCGCGAGCACCGATCCCGCGGTGCCGACAACACCACCCCCGCGAAAGACCTGGCCGAGGAGCACAGCAGTACAGGTCCCGGTGTGATGGCCGTCGCCGCGGTCACCCTTGCCAACGGTGGCGACAACATCGGCGTCTACGTCCCAGTCTTCACTACTACCAGCGCCGGAGGGCTCCTCGCCTATAGCGCGGTGTTCCTCGCGCTGGTCGCCCTCTGGTGCGTCACCGGATACTTCGTCGCCCGCCATCCCCTCGTCGCCCGCGCCCTATCCCGCTGGGGCCACATCCTGCTCCCCGTCGTCTTGATCAGCATCGGACTCATCATCCTCATCGAAGGCCACGCCTTAAGTCTCTGATTGAACCGCCCCGGTGAGTCCGGAGTCTCCGGGCATCCCGGGGCGGTTCAGTGCGCCGCGGTCGCCTCCGTTGGCGCGGCGGTGATTCACTTCGCGGTCGCGCCCATGCACTGGCGCGATTGGCTGCCGTCGGGAGTATTTTTTTGCATCCATTGCGGTGTCCCAACTGGTTTGGGCATTGGTAGCGTGGTCGAAGCCGGCGACTTTGGTGCTCGCGGCCGGGGTCGCAGCCAATGCTGGATCTGCCGCGCTGTGGCTCGTGTCCCGCACCGCTGGTCCACCATTCGGCCCTTACGCCGGCCAACCTGAGGGGGTGGAGGCCGCTGGTATCTCGGTCTTGTTGCTTCAGTGCTATGTCGGTATGGGTGCAGGGTGGGCGTGGTCTCGCCGTTATCGAACCGATGAAATCTCAGGTTTCGGCAGGGCGCTGATCTTCCTCGGCGCGAACACCGTGATGGCCGGCGCGGTGGCGGTGGGATTGAGTTCGAGCCTCCAGGGCCATCAGCACCATCATCACGGCGAGGTGGCCGAGGCGGAGGGGGAACATCCGGCAGTACATGAGGCGCACGAGGAGGGCCATCAACACGACGCCGATCACGCCGACTCCGTAGCTCCGCCGAACCCAACATCGCCAGGACCCGCGACTGCACCGGTGCCCGCCGAGTCCGGGCTACCGGTGATTGATATGGGACTCGACACCGCGGACGATCCTCATGAGGGACACCCCATTCCACCAGATGTCGTTGCGCCCCAGCCGCCTTCGGCCGCGGTGCCTGATGAGCTTGGGTTGGCGGTGATTGGCGGGGAGACCGACGGTCATCATCATGACCACGGCTAAGGCTCCAGTCTTGAAGAGTGGGTCTGAACTAGTAGCTCTGCTCGCTGACGTCCCGCTTGTCGGCTCGTAGTGACCTCCCCGGACCTGGGGTGCCTCAACCGGTTGGACGCTGCGCCTCACCCGGCTCAGCCCAACGCGGACTTGCGGAGGTGCTCAATGGTCGTGGTCGAAGAGCACCATCGTATGAGCCAGCTTCCCGTCGACGAAGTAGGCGCGGCAGTCGAAGTGGTCCTCGAGCGTGGAACCGACTTCGGTGGGGGCGTTGACCACACCGGAGACGTTGAGCACGGTGATGCGTGAGATGTCGATGCCCTTGAGGGGCTCTTCGAGGGTCAGCGGAAAGAGATCTTTGCCGTCGGTCTCGAGGCTGCTGGTCTCGGCGCGGACACCGGAGAAATGTGTAGTCGCGGGCGCGACTAACCGCTTCAGGACGTCGGATTGGCAGCTTTCCTGAGCCACCTGCTCGGCCGAAAGTGTGGAGTGCCCGCTTCTACCGAGCCGTAGGCCACCGGTCGCTACGGCGATGGCTGCACCCGCCACGATCAGCACAGCCATTAAGAACAGTCGGCCCCGGCCGCCTCTACGATCACCGTCCTGGCTGCCCATAGCTCCCTGCCTGTTTCGAGGTGTGTGCAGTTCCTGACGCGGACGATACGCGAGGGGATGCGCAGCGCTGAACGGGTTCGAAATAGGGAAGAACGCCAGCGGCCTCAGCCGGCAAACCAGCCCTTGCGCAGCAAGAGCTCCCGTTGCCATCTCCGTAGCTACGCAGTACGAAACCGGCGCGTATAAGACGGCCTGCGGTAGGCTGAGCGCCGACATATTGGGAGGCTGCCCGTGCGAATTCGAGGGTTCGGAGAACTGGAAGCGGTCATCATGGATCGCATCTGGAATCGTGGCCCGCAGGCATCCACGACAGTACGTGAAGTGTTCGACGAGCTGGCAGCCGAGCGAGGAATTGCGTACACCACGGTGATGTCCACGATGGACAACCTCCATGGCAAGGGTTGGCTGCAGCGCGAGCGCGAGGGCAAGGCATACAGGTATTGGCCCACGCTGTCGCGTGAGGAGCACAGCGCCCGGCTGATGCGTGACGCGCTGGACGGGGGCGGCCGTTCTGAGTTGGTGCTTAGCCACTTCGTCGAACAGATCGGGCCTGAGGAAGCTGAAAGTCTGCGCGCCCAGTTGCGGCGATTGAGCCGCCGGAGGAGGAAGTAGTGCTGACCGCCGCCGGGCTGCTGCTGTATAGCGTCGCGGTGTTGTCGGTAGGCCCGAGACTTCTGCCCAAATTCACCCGACGTGGCGATGCTCCCCGGTTGGGGGTGGCGGTGTGGTTGACCGCCATCGCGACAGTATTGGTGGCTTGGGTCGGGGCCGTTGTGTTCTTCATCATCGAAGTAGCACGCCACTGGAAACATCCGGAGCTGGTGGTCCTGTCGTGTCTGAACCAGCTGCACGGCACCTTCATCGGGGATCACAGCGGAGCGCCGCAGGCTCTGGCACTGGCAATTGCAGCGGGTGTGTCAGGGGCGGTCGGTGTCACCTGCGTTCGCTTGTCCAAGGCGTTGACCCGGCTGCGAATACGCGCTTACGGCCATGCAGAGGCCGCCCGGCTGGTTGGTCGCTCTACTGGTGACCCCGAAGTAGTCGTCATCGACGCGCCAAAGCCTGCTGCCTACTGCGTCGCGGGACGCCCCCCGGCGATTGTTGTCACCTCGGCGGCGCTGGCGGTGTTGGGGCACGATGAACTCAGTGCGGTTCTTGCGCATGAGCGCGCGCATCTGACAGGGGGCCACCTGACTGTTGTCGCAGCACTGCGCAGTCTCGCGTCGGTTTTCCCCAATCTGGCGTTGATGACTGGGGGTGCCGCTGAAGTGGCTCGGCTGCTTGAGATGTGTGCCGATGACGTGGCGGTGCGCCATCATGGCAACGCGGCGCTTCTGTCCGGCCTGAGGTCATTGGTAGACGCCGCGCCGGCTGAAGCGTTGGGGGCCGCCGACATCGCAGTGCTCGCGCGCGCCGAACGGCTTATTGCAAGGCCAACGCTATGGGGCCAACTTCGCATTAATGCCGCACTGACGGCGACCATGGCGATCATGCTCGCTGCACCGTTAGCTGGTCCTTTCCTAGCCCTGTTGGGCCTGCCGACGTGCGGGCCGTAGCGTGATGATTCCCGACAAGCGATGCGGACGTCCCGGGGCAGCCGGGGTTGCACCCGCGCGAACACCGCGGCGGCGTATGCACTGTCGGCGAAGCTTCAACCACCGTTGCGCTGACACGGTCAATGGTCATGAGCCAGGAGTGGGAAGTCGCCACCCCGCGGGGCAACCTTGCCATTCTGTCGTCGTAGTAGCGCGCGACGCCCCGGCGGGGTGGGATTTCCAATTTTGACCTGGGTGCGGCGCCTCCCTACCAGCACATCGGTAGCGGATACTGCGGGGTGTGGACACCTCCGATGCGGCAGTCACCTTCGCGGATTTGGCTGGCTTCACCGCCCTGACCGAGGCGCATGGAGACATTGCCGCAGCCGATGTTGCTGAGCAGTTGATTGCGGACGCCGAGTCGGTTCTAGGCGTCGGCGATCGGCTTGTCAAGGCGATCGGCGATGCCGTGTTGTTCACCTCTGTCGATGCATCATCGGCAATTACGTTGATTTTTAGGCTGTTTGATGCGTGCGAGAGGGATGCGCGATTCCCCGACTTGCGGGCCGGGCTGCACTACGGACCGGTGGTCGAACGAGGCGGCGATGTCTTCGGTACGACGGTCAACGTCGCGGCCAGACTTGCCGCGCAAGCCGGAGGTGGACAAATTCTTGCCACGCGCGCCGTCGCGGACGCCGCGCCGTCGGTCGGCGTTCAGGTGCGGGCATTGGGCTGCATGACGCTGCACAATCTGACCATCCCGGTCGAACTGTTCAAGCTCGTCCGTGACGATGCGAACGATCGTGATGTCGATCCGGTGTGCCGAATGCGGGTCAATCCGGCAACCGCAGCCGGACGACTCACCTACGCAGGTGGTGACTACTTGTTCTGTTCACTCGACTGCGCCGGCAAGTTTGCGGCGCAGCCTGACCGGTTCACGTCTGTGCGGTGAACGCAACGCCATAGCGGACCACCAGAACCTGCTCGACTGCGTCGGCCGAGGGTTGCCGTCAGTACTTCCATGCGGCGGGTGACATCGGCGACATACCGCTTCGTGTGAACCGTCGATCCATTACCGAGGAGCCCGGCCGCGGAATTACACATTTGTAGTTTGTGACGGGTGGTACCAATGGGTCAAAAGTGAATGTACTGTTCGTCTCGGAAGTACGGTCTTACTGCGTACTACGTAGATACGTAACGGTAGATACGTGACGCCGGCAGGGCCTACCGATCGCATCTGGAGCAACACGCGTAAGGGTGCGGACCGAGTTGTTGGGAGACGGCCGAGTGGGAACAACTGATCTGCGCTTCACCTGGTGTCGACCTGCCCTCATAGTGGCGATCAGTGTCGCGATGACGCTCAGTGTTCCAGAACTGGCTCAGGCCGAGCCGGGACCCGGGCCGAACAGCTTGGCCGCGTTGATCGCCGAGGTAGCTGACGCCAGCCAGGAGCTTCAGGAGGTTGGCGCGCAGGTTCAGGCCGAGCAGGAAAGCGTCAACAAGGCGATCGTCGGGGTGCAGGACGCCCGCGACGCGGCCAGTGCCGCCCAGCAGCAGGTCGACGCCAGCGAGCAGGCGATCAAGGACGCCGGTACCGCGATTGTCCAGGCGCAGAAGAGGTTCGATACCTTCGCCGCGGCCACCTACGTCAACGGTCCGGCGGGCGCTCTGGTGATGGCCACCAATCCCGACGAGATCATCTCCAGCACGACGGCCGGCCAGACGCTGGCGGTCAGCGCCGAGCAGGTGATGACCGATCTGCAGCGGGCGCGCACCGAGCAGGTGAACAAGGAGTCGGCGGCCCGGCTGGCCAAGCAGAAGGCCGACCAGGCCGTCGTCGGCGCCGAAGCCAGCCAGAATGCGGCGGTCGCGGCGTTGACCGAGGCGCAGAAGACGTTCCGCGATCAGCAGGCCCAGATCGACCGCCTCGCCGCCGAGCGCAAGACCGCGCAGGACAAGCTCGACGCCGCCCGTCAGTGGGCGGCGCCCGCCGGCGCACCCGCGGCGGTGCCGCAGTCCGCCGCACCGAGCACCGGCTCGTCGGGGGACCGCTGGGATCCGGCCGCGCCGGGTTCCAGTGCCGCCCCCGGTGATGCCAAGGTGCCCTACGGCAGGGCCTCGGAGTGGGATCTGACCCTGCCCGCGGTGCCGAGTGCCTTCGCCTCGGGCGATCCGATCCAGATCATCAACGCGGTGCTGCAGATCGCCTCGACCTCGATGCAGACCACCCAGAAGCTGGGCAAGAGCTTCCTGCAGAAGCTCGGCATCCTGAAGCCGACCGACACCGGGATCACCAACGGCCAGATCCCGTTCGTCTACGGCTCGACGGCCGTCGAGTACGTGATCAAGCGGGCTATGTCCCAGATGGGCGTGCCCTACTCGTGGGGCGGCGGCAACGCCGACGGTCCGAGCAGGGGCATCGACAGCGGGGCGAACACCATCGGGTTCGACTGCTCGGGCCTGATCCTGTACGCGTTCGCCGGGGTCGGCGTCAAGCTGCCGCACTATTCGGGGTCGCAGTACACCGCTGGAACTCAGATTCCGTCAGCGCAGATGCGTCGGGGTGACGCGATCTTCTACGGCCCCGGCGGCAGCCAGCACGTCGCCCTCTACCTGGGTAACGGCCAGATGCTCGAAGCTCCCTACACCGGCTCAGATGTCCATGTCTCCCCGGTCCGCACCAGCGGGATGACACCCTACGTCGCCAGATACATCCAGTAACGAACCAGCGGCCCCTGCCGAGCGTTTCGCTTTTAGGCATCGGTAGAGCGCAAGGCGTTGGAGTACGTGATCCGACGCGCGGCAGCCGCAGATCGGCATTCCCTACCCTAGGTACGCCTGACGCCGTGCATCCGCATGTCGCGGCTACCGTGTGCGGGAGACCACCACATACTATCTCCGTACGTAGACAGTATATGAATGACAGGGGTGTGTATTCAGCGCGCGGCAGTGTCAGCCAATGTGACGTTCACCGATGCGCTCTTGCCGCCGATGACTACAAGGCTATCCGGAGCGGATAGGAGGGGAAATCACACAATGACCACGGAAATCGGCGCCACCGGCACTCCGGCGGCCGGCAGAATCCGTGCCTTGATCGTCGACCACGAGGGCTTCCTCGCCGGCATGGTCGCCGGCTACCTGAAGCAACAGCACTTCGTTGTGGAGGTGGTTTCGGCGCAACGAGATGCTCTCCAGGCCGCGCACGACAACGACCCTGATGTCATCGTGCTTGATTTTGCACGCCCTCGTGCCGATGGGCCGGAGATATGCCGCAAGCTTCGTAGCTTCTCGAATGCCCATGTGGTGATAGTGGCCGCAGTCGGTGACGTCATCGGCTTATCGGTCGATGCCGATGACTACATCACTGAACCGTTTAGCCCGCGGGAGTTGGTCGCCCGCATCCGTGCGATTCTACGCCGATCTCAACTCCAACGCGGGGAGAGAATCTGTCTGCACGGGAAATGCCGGGGCCGTACTGAGCCGTCCCGGAAATTCGGAGCGCTGAACATCGACATCGCAGCACGACAGGCGGTTCTCGGTAGTGAGCCACTCAACTTGACGCGCATCGAATTTGAGATTTTGGCGATGTTGTCCTCCCGCCCGGGTGCCGTTTTCACCAACCGCCAACTCTTGGAGGGCGTCTGGGGAGAATCCTGGAGTGGCTGCAAAGACGTCGTCGTCGTCCATATCGGTCACCTGCGCCGCAAACTCGGTGAGGACCCCCGCCGGCCGCACTACGTGACGACCGCCCGCGGCATCGGATACCGGTTAGGGCCCTCACCGTGACTGGACTGTGCATTCTCGTTCAGCGAGCGTCGTTGGGGCAGTGCACCATCGTCACACGTTGGCGCCAAGCTCCTTATGGGTGGCACCATTCGGCCAAAGTCGCTGTGGCGTGCCAGTCACATGCGGGCGTGGTTCTTGCTGAGCTTCGATGAGGACACTCAGGGTGGCAAGCGGCTTGGGGCCTCAGCGGAGGAGTGGAACCATCATCACGACTGAGGCGCCTTGTTTGACGCGGCGTGCGGGCCAGGCATCACGCCGATGGCGTGCGCCTCCTACGTGCACGCCGTTGACGAGATCAGGTGGCCGAACTAATCGTCGTTCGGATGCTCTGCGGCCCTGTCTAATTGGATGGCCACGCCCACGGTTCGGAAATCGGCCGGCCAGTTGCTGGTGCGGCGGCGGTGGCCCCTGTTTCTCAAAGAAGTCCGCGGCCGTGCGTAGTTCCGGCAGCGCAGCGCTTCTGTCTGACCTCGCGTCGTTGGTCGACGCGGGACCGGTCCAGGCGCACACTTTCAGCCGCCCTGTGCTGGACTCCGTGGGCAACTGACGTGCGGCCGTATGCGATTGTTCGACGAGTGACGCGGAGCACCGATCAAGCCGATTCAACCCAGTGCTAAAAGGCTCGACGGGCGAAGCGGCCTGCCAGTGCCTAGTACGGCTAGCGGCGGATTCGGCGCTGGTTAGGTTGGGTGCCTACCCGGCAACACAGGTTGTAGACCGGCACGAATACAACGGCGACATATGCGCTGTAGGCGAAGCTCCAACCGAGACCGGTCACAAAGCCGATCACACTCCAGCTGAACCCAGGGAAGGCGGCCGCGAAAAGGCCGTCGGTGAATGGAGAGCGGGCCAGGCCATGCCACACGTAGCACACCGTGTAGGTGATGGCGGCGAACACCATCAGCGCTGAAGCAACGCGGATGAGATCCAATTTGTACTTCTCCACAATCTGTTCCCCGTTCCTTCCTGCACACCGCTTGAACCGCAAGCGCAATCACCGATGAACCAGAGCCGGGTTCGGCTCTCTGCACTCGATGCACACTCGCGTCCCCGTATCTGCGTTGCGATCAAGCCGTGGTTGTCCTTTTCGGCCGGACTCGCGTGAGCACCACTGCAGCGACGGCGATGAGACCTGACAACCAGACTAGTCCGATTAGCAGAGAACCACTTTCGTCGAAGTGTGGCGTGAGCCCCGTATCGAACAACACCCGCGTTACGCCGTAGCCGGGTAGTAGCTTGGCCCACTCCGGGGGCATCGGGCGCAGCATCGGACTTTGGACGATACCCAAGTCCAGGAAGGGGATGAGGAAGGCTACAAACACCCCGGCGACCTTGCCCAACAGGGGTCCAAGGATGACGCCGATCAACGCATAGATGGCTGCTACCAGCAGGTTAGCCGCGGCATAGCCAGCCCATTGTTCGGCGTGATAAACCGTGGCGGTCACCAGCAACGTGGCTGCGCAGATGACGATGCACGCAACAGCGACGACACAAAGACGTGCAGTCACCATGACGCTGGTGCGGTAACCGGCCAACCGAAGGCGGTCATCCCCGCCGGCGGCGTCGACTACCACAAACATTCCCACGAGCGCCGCCAACGCCCCAATCGCGATCGGTGCCATGGCGCCGGCGTGGACGTCGGGGAACCAGAACAGCTGGTCGGAGATGACACCCTGCTCCTTGACCGACACCACCAGTGGACGTTGTGGAGTGGTCGCCTTCGCCAGCAAGACGAACGCCGCGGGGACGATGACCAGCAATACCAAGAGCACAGGATTGCGGATCAAATCGACGACACCGAACTGGATCGCTGTGCCCAGCTGGCCGGGCGAACCTCTGCTGGGTCGGGCGATGCGCGACCCGGCGCCGACGACCGCGCCTGCAACCAAGACCGCGACCGCCATCCACACCAGGGCGACGCCGAGATCGCCCAGTTCACCCGCATGGTGCGACGGTGTGTCCACCATCCACAACGTGACGAAATGCGTTGGGAACCAACGTGTGTACACATAATCTCCGCCACCACCGGCGGGTCCGACGAATACGTCGATTATCCAGATCAGCAGGATTACGACCGCTCCGTTGACCGGATTGGTCACCGCAACTCCGACAAGCGCACCGATCGCCAGGTAGATCAGAGCGAACAGCAGGGTGCCGATGATGACTCGACCGGGGTGGTCGATGCCGGTACGAGCGGCGAGCGCGGCCAGCGCAACCCCGGACACGAGAATCGCCATGAGCAGTCCGGTGCTCGCGCGGGCCGCCAGCAGTCTCGCCGGGGGCAGCCCAGCCAACAAGAGTCGTTTGTCAGCGCGGCGCGCAGAGCGGATCTGGAAATACATACCTAGACCTGACAGGAACCCCGCTGCCCATCCGGCGGTCGCGGTCTGGGTGGTAAGGCCAGGCTGTCCCCGCAGCAGTTCCATGGCGTCAGCGATCGAGCCCGCCGCGACGAGCACGAATATCGAAGGTACGACCACCAGCATGATCACGTTCACGGGGTTGCGCACGTAATCGGTGATGAAGCAGCGCGTCAACAGCAAGGTGGGGCGCCATTGCTCGTGCACCGCCGTGGTCATCGAGGCAGCTCGTGTGCGTCGCACTGCCCCTCACACAGCCGCCCATCGCACAGTTTGACGATGCGGTCAAAGCGCCGCTCGTCGGCAACGAAGTGGCTGATGATCAGTACGGAGCGGCCGCCATCGCGGTGCGCTGCCACCAGGTCCCAGAATTTCAGGTAGGTGTCCCAGTCAAAGCCGGCGTAGGGCTCATCCAGCAGCAATACCTGGGGGTTCGCCAGCATGGCTAGGCTCAGGTTGAGTTTTGCCAGCGTGCCCCCGGAGAGTCGATCGGCTCGCGTGCGGGCGTAGCGTTCAAACCCCAACGCGTCGTAGAGGTCTCGCCGTGCCCGCCTCTCGGCCTGATGGGTCATACGGTAGGCGCGGGCGAACAGTTCCATGTGTTCATCGCATGTCAGCCGCTCATAGACAACCGGCTGCTGCGGGCAGTAACCCAAGACCCCCGAGTGGGTAACCATGCCCGCATCAGCGCTCAGTTCTCCGACGAGGATCTTCATGATCGTCGATTTGCCGGAGCCGTTCTCGCCGACCAGTCCAACGACCTCACCCGCTCGCAATACCAGATCTACGCCGCCCAATACCTGGCGGCGATGTCCTGGCCACAGGCCGCGGCGAAAGGATTTCTCGATTCCTTCAGCGGTCAGCACTGGTGGCGAATCGGCGCCAGTGGCAGGCGATGTCGTGACAGCCGCGGTGTCGTTCACATGAACCATGGCGGCGCTCCTCGGTTACCCGTTTGGGGTGCGGTGAATGTCATCGGATGTAGGGCTCAGTCGCCCTGGTCCGGCGCCGGACGCAGTCGTGATGTGGGGAATGAACACTGGTGTGCGCGCGGCATATTCGGCCCACTCAGTACCGAACCGGCGTGCCACTTCGCGTTCTTCACTGCGGGCCAGGCGCGCGTAGATGAACACAAGCACTGGGAACATCAGAAGGGTCGGAATGGTGGGCCACTGAAGCAAGAATCCGACCATCACCAGTATGAAGCCATCGTATTGCGGATGACGCACCCAGGCGTATGGCCCAGTGGTGGCGAGCCGATCGTGTTGCGCGGCTTCGTGCAGATGCCTCCATGCGACGGCAATGAGCCAGAACCCGCCCCCGATCGCTGCATAACTGGCCAGATGGAATGGACTCAGATGCGGATCGCCTGTCCAACCGATGAGGTCATTCCACAGATGCCCGCCGGCATGGGTGTCGCGCAGCAGTGGAAAGCGCGATCCCAGCCAACTCCCGAGCAGGTAGATGGTTAACGGGATGCCGTACATCTCGGTGAACAAGGCCACCAAGAACGCGGTGTATGCCCCCATTGCGCGCCAGTCGCGGTTGGTCCGGGGATGAAAGAAGCTCAGTCCGAATGCCGCGAACAGCAGCGTATTGACAATGACCAGCGGCCACAAGCCGTAGGCGGAATCGGCCATCGTGTCGACCTCTCGAATGTGAGGTGATGCTGGGCTAGGACGGTCCGGTGGACTCCGTGTGCTGCATCTCGTCGGTGGATCCGTGGTCAGAGCCGCCCCCATGGCCGCCCATCATGAAGAACATCATCAAGGGGCACACCAGAACAACGAGTGCCAACAAGATTGTTGACGTCGACACGCCGAACAGGAACGCACCGACAGCGACTGCGCCCAGTGCCAGGGCGTACCACACGAGGTGCTGACGCTTCAACATCTTCATGATCAATCTCCTGCCTTCGGTAGTACGTAGTTACTACGTGTATGACTCTTCTCCGCTGGCGTGGACAGGCCAACCGCACTAGGTCCGCCTTTGCACGCCATAAGGCCCCACCTCAAGGGACCAATTGCCCCATGCGGTCTGTCGGCGCAGGGATCGGTGTCCGGAAAGGACCTCGCAGCCCGCGGGTGGTCAGGGGAGGCCATGTGCAGCGTGATGGTTGCCCCACTCGTTGGCGCTGCTGACCTGCGGAGTCCTAGCACTGCCGGTACCAGTTCGCCACCCTCTTCCGGCGGTGAGTGGCTTGTGGTACCGGGTAGCATCACTGAGTGCTCCTAGGCAGATGCCGATGTCGCAACGTGAGGGCCGACGGCGGACTTCGGGGACGTGGCGGTGCTGGCGAACCGCCTCAGGCGGAGGCTGTTGCTGACCACGAAGACCGAGCTGAATGCCATGGCGGCGCCGGCGATCAGCGGATTGAGTAGGCCCAGGGCCGCGAGGGGGAGTGCGGCCACGTTGTAGGCGAATGCCCAGAATAGGTTTCCCTTGATGGTTTTCAGGGTTGATCGGGACAGTCGAATGGCGTCGGCGGCGGTGCGCAGATCACCGCGGACCAGCGTCAGGTCGGATGCCTCGATGGCCACGTCGGTGCCTGTGCCCATCGCCAGCCCCAGATCGGCTTGCACCAGGGCGGCGGCGTCGTTCACTCCGTCGCCGACCATGGCCACCGTTCGCCCCTGTGATTGAAGGGTTTTGACTGCGGCGACTTTGTCGGCGGGCAGAACCTCGGAGATGACGTCGTCGGGGTCGATGCCGACCTGTTCTGCCACTGCGAGCGCAGCACGTCGGTTGTCGCCTGTCAGGAGGATCGGGCGCAGGCCGAGCTCGCGGAATTGTTCGATAGCTTGCGCTGAGGTGTCCTTCACCGTGTCAGCGACGACAATCACGCCGCGCGCCGCGCCGTCCCAGGCCACCCAGACCGGCGTGCGGCCCTGGGACTGGGCGTGTTCGGCGGCAGTGGTGAGGTCATCTGGGGGAACCAGTGCCCAGTCTTCGGTGAGCCAACTCAATCGCCCAACCATGACTGCGTGGCTGGCGATGACTCCGCTGACGCCCTGGCCATTGTGGCTGGAGAACTCCTGCACCTGAGGTAGGGGGCCCTGAGCCGATGCCGCGGCGGCAATTGCCGCGGCGATCGGGTGTTGGGACGCATTCTCGACTGCCCCGGCGAAGGCGAGGACTTCATCGGAGTCCTGCCCCTCACGCGGGTGCACCGCGATCAGACTCATGCGGCCGGTGGTGACAGTGCCGGTCTTATCCAAGACGATGGTGTCGACGCGGCGGGTGGATTCGAGGATCTGTGGGCCCTTGATAAGGATTCCGAGTTGGGCGCCGCGCCCGGTGCCGACCATCAGTGCCGTGGGAGTGGCCAACCCGAGTGCGCAGGGGCAGGCGATGATCAGCACGGCGACAGCTGCGGTGAAGGCGACTGTTCCTGAATGGCCGGTGAGCAGCCAGGCGGCCAGAGTTGCCGCCGACAGGGCCAACACGATGGGCACGAAGATCCCCGACACCCGGTCGGCCAGGCGTTGCACCGACGCCTTGCCGTTCTGGGCTTCTTCGACCAGCCGAGCCATCTGGGCGAGCTGCGTGTCGGCCCCGATTCGACTGGCGCGCACCACTAATCGGCCGCCGGCGTTGACGGTGGCGCCGGTGACGTCATCTCCTGGGTGCACTTCGACGGGCACTGATTCGCCGGTGAGCATCGACGCGTCAACCGCCGAGGTGCCCTCCACGACGACGCCGTCGGTAGCGATCTTCTCACCCGGGCGCACTAGGAAGATGTCTCCGACATTGAGTTGAGCTGTGGGGATGCGGATTTCGGCTCCCTCGCGCAGTACCGTCACATCTTTGGCGCCCATATGGAGCAAAGCGCGAAGCGCGGCGCCGGATTGTGTCTTGGCGCGCGCCTCGAAGTAGCGGCCGGCCAGAATGAACACGGTCACCGCTGCGGCGACTTCGAGGTAGATGTGCTCGATCCCAGAGTCCGATTGCGGAAGCAGGGTGAATGGCATCCGCATCCCCGGCATGCCGGCGTGTCCGATGAACAACGCCCATAAGGACCACAGGTAAGCAGCGCTGACGCCCAGCGAGATCAGCGTGTCCATCGTGGCGGCGCGGTGGCGGGCGTTGGTCCACGCTGCCCGGTGGAACGGCAGCGCGCCCCACACCACGACGGGCGATGCCAAGGTTAATGCGAGCCACTGCCAGTTTCTGAACTGTAGTGCGGGGATCATCGACATCGCGATCACTGGCACCGTCAGTATCGCGCAGATCAGCAGTCGGCTCCGCAGCGAGTCTGCCTCGCCGGCCTCTGGGCCAGCTTGGCCGGGCTGGTCGTCGGCTTCCTGGAGCGGTGGCGGCGCAGCTGCGGTGTAGCCGGTGGCTTCGATGGTCGCGATCAGCACCGCCGGATCCACTGCCTCTGAGTAGGTCACCTGCGCCTTTTCGGTCGCGTAGTTGACGCTGGCTTGGACGCCGTCGAGCTTGTTCAGCTTCTTCTCGATGCGGGCTGCGCACGACGCGCACGTCATCCCGCCGACCGACAACTCAATGCGGCGGGGTTGCTCGACGGCAGCGGGATTCGTGGGGCTCATGGTGTGTCCTTGGGTTGCCGGGCTGGGCGTGGTGAATATCTACCGAGGTCGCGGGTCAGTGACCAGGCGGTAGTCGCCGGCCTCATCGAGGGCAGCGGCGACCTGCTGAGGCATCGGCGGTGTGTCGGCGGCTAGCGTGACGGTGGAGACGCCCCCGGCGACCAACTCGACGGTGACCGCCTGTACACCGGGTAGCGCCGAGAGCTCCGCACTGACGGTGCCGACGCAGTGGCCGCAGGTCAAACCGGTCACGGCGTAGGAGTGGGTTGCCGGGGTGGTGTTCATGGTCGTCTCCTTGACGTGTGTCGATGAGGATGGCGTTGATGGTTTCGGTCCGCAGCAACCGCATCCGGGGGCGGACGCGATCAGCGGCAGGGGGAGTCCAGGCTTCTGGGTCATGTTGTGGCTACTTTCTGCGGGGTTGGGGAGATCAGGGGCGTCAGGAATGCACCAGGCGGGCGATGGCCGCGGAGGCTTCTCTGATCTTCAGCTCGGCCACGTCACCGCCTTGCATCACGGCCTCATGGACGCAGTGGGACAGATGGTCGTCGAGGAGCGACAATGCCACTGACTCAAGTGCTTTGGTGGCTGCCGAGACTTGCGTGAGAACGTCGATGCAGTAGGCATCCTGCTCGACCATGCGCGCCAAACCGCGCACCTGCCCTTCGATGCGGCGAAGCCGTTTCAGGCGGGCGTCCTTCGAATCCGCGTAACCGGGTGCTGGCGCATCCAAAGCCGTCCTCCTTTCAAGCTCGACCTCAATATACCCCCATGGGGTATATCCTTGTCAAGGATGGCGTCCGTTATCGGCCATCAGGCACATCCCGAACGCGCCGGGTCCTGCCTCGCGATACCGTCCCCGGCGCTCGGTTATGGAGCCCGACGCCCTCGGAGTGGGCGGTGGGGCCACGGCCGGGTGAATCATCGACCGGCGGCGCACCGCGGAACTTCGCGTGTTGTACTAACCGGCTTAGTACTACATTAACCAGTAGATCCAAGGTCGATTGATGCGAAGGAGCACAGGATGCCCAAAAGACGAATGGGGCGGGACCGGCCGATTACCAAGTCGTTGTACACGATCGAGTATCAGCGCGAGCGGCGCCGGCGTATTGCAGGCTGGGTATTCGTGGCTGTCGGGGCGGCGATGGCGGTCATCCACATGATCACCCACCTCGGCCGGTTACGGATCATCGGGCTGCAGGATCTGCTCATCGGGTATCCGATGGCCGGCGTGCTTATCTTGGGCGGTTTCTTGCTTGTAGGGTTCGCTGCCAAGACCTAGCTGTCAACACGCGCAGTGCCCCACCGCCACTGCAACTCACGCGCCTGTTATGACAGCGCGCTGCCGGCGAGCCATCGGTCCCACGGCACGCTCCAATCGCCGTTCTGCCAGATCTCTAACGGTTCGCCGCCGGTGTTGCGCACCTCCACGATGTCGCCCGGTTGCGAGAACTCATAGAACCATTTGGCGTTTTCCGCGTTGAGGTTCAGGCAGCCGTGCGACACGTTGGTGTTTCCCTGCGCCCAGACTGTGCTCTCGAGCTGATGCAGGTAAATGCCGTCCGTACTGATCCGGGTGGCGTACTTGATGGTCTCGCGATATCCCAGTCGAGAGTTGATTGGCAAGCCATAGGTTGACGAGTCCATGATCACCGGATTGGCCTTGTCCAGTACTGAGTAGACCCCAGGCTGGGTCCAAAACGAAATGGTTTGTCCACCAATTGTTTCAGTGCCGCCCATTCCCATCGAGGTAGGCATGGTGCGGACCAACACGCCGTTTTCGTAGACGCTGACCTGCTTCGTCGTATCGTCGGCGACCGAAACGTGTGCATCACCGATGGTGAAGGTGACTGTGCTGTCCTCCTGGCCGTACAATCCTCCCCCGAGTGGAGCCCCGTAGATGTTTGCCGACGCGGTCACTTCGGTGCCTGGCGCGAAGTACCGCTGGGGACGCCAGTGCGCGTTCTGGTCATCCAGCCAGTACCACGAACCCTGAACCGGCGGAGAGGTTTTCACCTTCAGTCGCCGCTCGGCGGCCGCTCGGTCGACAATCGGTTCATCGAAATGCGCTACGACAACCATGCCGATGCCGTAGCTGCCGCCCTCCCGTATCGGTGTTCCGGCTGTGGTGGTCAGGTAAGCCTTCGTTTGATTCCGAGGAGTGAGGGTAGAGAACGACGAGTTGCGTGTGGCTGGTCGACCATCGGTGCCTTCGGCGGTTACCGTGAGCGTGTAGAGCCGACCATAACCCAGCGGGACAGTGGGCTTCCAGACGGTGTTGTCGGGCGTCATGATCCCGGGCACTGAAACGCCGGCCTCGTTGACCATCGTGACCGTGGTCAACCGACCCGCCGTCGCGGTCACCGTCACCGGTCCCAACGGATCCACCTCTTGGGCGCCGTCTCGCGGTGATGTATCGGTCGCGGCCGGAGCTGGTGTGGGCGAGGGGATGGCGCTGTCGATCTTGGTCTGCGCCGCCGGACAGTCTGCGGTGCAAACGTCTCGCGACATCACGGTTACCGCACCGAGTAGTCCAATGCCGACGAGCATCACGCCGAGCACCGTTGCCCATGTTCGGCGATGTATGTGCAATGTGGCTCCCTTGAGCTCCGAATGGAGAAAGCCGCGCCGCAGCGGTGGCTTCGAGTGCGTTCAACGTCTTCCTACGAAACAACATAGTAGAAGTGGCGTTCCAAGCGGATCGCGACCGAAGGTCGGACGGCGTGCCCTCCAGCGATGCCGCAGCGGTGACAAAGTCGCTACTTCCTTGCAACGTACTGTCCTTGTCAGTAGGTTTTGGGAGATGAGGAGGTGCAGGCTGGCAAATGGAGGCTCGTCATGGCGGGTAACGCTTGTCGGCGTTGCGCTCCCGGCTGGGCCTGAAGCTGAACGGCGAGGTGCCCGCACCGGATGTATGGAACCTGGAGGTGTGATCCAGTGCGGCGTTCTCGTTCTGTCACATTGACCGCTGTCATCATCACGATGGGCTTGCTCGTGGGCAGCCCGTTGGCGTTCGCGGACCCGGATCTCGTGCAGAACGACTCAGCAACCGTAACGGGACCGGATGGACTTGAAGCTCACGAGCCATCGGCGATCGTGGGACCGTCGAATGAGAATCCGTTCACCGGGGTGGAGACTCCGGCGGGGCAGAACTCCGCTCCCTTTGTAGGCCCACCACCTTTCCTGCCCCCGTCGTTCAACCCGGCCAACGGCTCGCTGGTCGGTGTGGCCAAGCCGATCATCATCAATTTCCAACGGCCTATCGCCGACCGGGTCATGGCAGAGCAAGCAGTCCACATCTCGTCGGATCCCCCGGTGCCAGGCAAGTTCTATTGGATGAGCGATACGCAGCTGCGCTGGCGCCCTCTCGACCTCTGGCCCGCGAATACGACGGTATCGATCGCCGCCGCCGGCACGAGATCCACGTTCCGCACGGGTGACTCCCTGATCGCGACAATCGACGACAAGATCCACCAGATGACGATCGCGCGCAACGGCGCAGTAGAGAAGACATTTCCCGTATCTATGGGAAAGAAGGGTTACGAAACACCCAACGGCACCTACTACGTCCTAGAGAAGTTCGCCGATATCGTCATGGACTCGTCTACGTATGGCGTACCGGTAGACGCTGCCGAGGGGTACAGGCTGAAGGTGCAAGACGCCGTTCGGATAAGTAACACCGGCATCTTCGTGCATAGCGCGCCGTGGTCGGTTGCCGACCAAGGCAAGCGCAACGTCAGCCACGGATGCCCTAATCTCAGTCCGGCCAACGCCCAGTGGTTCTTTGATCATTTCGGCAGTGGCGACGCCGTCGTCGTGAAGAACTCTGTGGGCACCTACAACCAGAACGACGGTGCACAAGACTGGCAGATCTGATCAGTTCTGGGAGGCTTATGGTGATCCTCTTCGGACGGTGCGCCACGCCTCTCATCGCCGCACTCGCGCCCGCGAGCCCGAATCGTTCCGGCGAAGGCCGCACTTGTGTCGGCGGCCCGAGATGGTATGCCCCGCAGGCGGAGGAGCAGTTGGCACTCGAAGGGGGTTCGTGACATGGGGGCACGTATTGAGGCGGCCGCTTCGGGCTGGGACGTCTCACCGGTTCGTCTGCTGCGCCCGATTCCCGGCATATTTTCGCTGGCCGATCTCGACACTTCCGCTACTCCGGGGTTCGTCGGAAGCAAGTCCGACGCGGTGGGACTCCTGCAGGACAGGGGCAAGCGTCTACATACCTTGCAGGAGAAGCTCTACGCCAATGCGGTGGCAGGTAATGGTCGCGCGGTACTTCTGGTACTGCAGGGCATGGACGCTGCTGGAAAGGGTGGAATCATTCGCCATGTGCTTGGCACGGTCAACCCCGAAGGCGTCGATCATGCGCCCTTCGGGGTGCCGTCCAGCGAGGAACGCCAGCATCACTTCTTATGGCGTGTCCACAAGGCCTTGCCGCGCCTTGGACACATCGGGGTATTCGACCGCTCACATTATGAGGACGTCCTCGTGGCTCGAGTTCGGAAGCTCGTCCCTGAGGAGGTGTGGCAGGGTCGGTACTGTGAGATCAACGAATTCGAAGAGCAGGTGGCTGACCAGGGCACTGTCATCGTCAAAGTGGCAATGTTCATTTCCCTGGACGAGCAAAGGCAGAGGCTGCTCGACCGCCTTCAAGACCCGCACAAGTACTGGAAATTCAGTCCCCGAGACGTCGACGATCGCTTGCTGTGGCCCGCGTACCGGGACGCTTACCAGGCACTGCTAGACAAAACATCAACCGAGGTCGCCCCTTGGTATGTCGTCCCCAGCGATCACAAGTGGTATAGCCGCATCACCGTGATGGAATTGCTGATCGCGGCACTCGAATCGATGAATTTGTCGTGGCCGTCGGCGCACTATGACATCGACGAAGAGATAGCGCGATTGGAGCGCAGTTGAGATCAGACCTGGGCTTGTCTCAAGCCGTCCGTCAGCGGCCATCAACGTCGAGGTGACGTCGTCTACTATTGCGCCTAGTAGATATCGGCGGGGTTAGGACAGGCTGAGATATGACGATACGCGGGTGGACCTTGCTGCAGTGGGCCGTCGCGGTGCTCGCGGCATTGGGCGCAGCGGTTGTGGTAGCCGTCCCGAGCGCGCTGATCTCCAATCCGTTTTTTCTGCGTATGACGCCGGTGCCGTGGTGGAGCTATGCGGTCTGGGTGATCACCGCAGCGCTCACCGGGTTGCTCGTGGCGAGTTACGTGCGGCGCCCGGCTCACGAGAAGCTCTCACCAGCCCGGGCGGGCGTGTTCGCCAATGTTGCATCGTTATTAGCGGTGGGCTGTCCGGTGTGCAACAAGCTCGTTGTCGCCGCACTGGGGGTCAGCGGTGCGCTGTCAGTGTGGGCACCGCTCCAGCCGCTGATTGCTGTGGCCTCGCTGGCGTTGTTGGGCTGGGCAGTCTGGCGACGGCTGTCCACGCCGACCCAATGCCCGATCCCGAGCGCGCAGGTGGCCGCGACGCCGGGCGAGCAGGCGCAATCCGCGCTGGAAGGCATCCGGCCGCAGTGACGGCGATACGAACGTGCACGCCCCTGGGTCGGAGCGTTGGCCGGCCCGGATTCCTGCGATGACTCCTCGCCGGGAGACTCCGCGCGGTGTCCGCCGGACCCCGGCGGCGCGGCAACGCCCGCTGCCGGGCCTCGGCGAGCTGGAAGCCGTGACCATGGACGTGGTGTGGCGTTCTGACGCACCGGTGCGGGTCCGCGACGTTCTGGACGAACTCGAACCGAACCGCAAGCCCGCCTATACAACTGTGATGACCGTCATGGACAACCTCTATCAGAAGGGATGGTTGAGCCGCCAGCTTGACGGGCGTGCCTACACGTACCTAGCAACACGCAGCCGCATCCAGGCGGCCACCGACGCGGTGCGTGACCTGCTGGCTGACAGTGGGGATCCGACGGCGGCGCTTCTGCACTTCGCCCGTGGCGCGACTGAAGCCGAGTTGGAGGCGTTGTCACGCGGTCTCAAAGAACGGCGCCGAAGGCGATGAGCGCGATGTTTGTGTCTGCGGTAGTCGGCCTCGCAATGGGCAACGTGGCGCCAAGCCTGCTTCGTACCATGGTGACCCGGGGTGTGGAGGCGTCATTGGTGGTCGCAGTTTGGGCACTGACGATGTGTGCGACGGTCATCTCGATAGCGTTGCCTGTGCTGGGCGAACTGGTGCGCCGCTGTTCGTTGGCGTCACGGGAAGTTTCACCCGGAGGCGTCGAATCGGTGGCTGCGGTCGTCAGTGCTGTCTTGCTTGGGTTCGCAGTGATACGGGGTGGCTGGGTGCTGTGGCGGTCCGGTCGGGAACGCCACCGACTGCACGGGCGGCATGTCGAGCTGGCGCGGCTGTTGACGGGCGCCCGGCCCGATGCCGGTGGGGTGTTGTGGTTGCCGGCCTCGGAACCGCTGGCTTACAGCGTGGCCGGCGCACCGCCACTGGTGGTGCTGACCAGCGGGGTGACCCAGCGTCTGGACCGCGCGGCAGTCGATGCGGTCCTAGCACACGAGCGTTCCCATCTGCGCCGTGGTCACCACCTGTTGGTCGATGCGGCGCATGCCGCGGCTGCGGGCATGAGCTGGCTACCGTTGATGCGCCAGTCACCGTCATTGATTCGCACGCTGGTTGAACTCGACGCCGACGCGCAGGCCGCGCGCCAGCACGGGTGTGGTGGTCTGCGGCGCGCGCTCGAGGAGCTGGCTGGGGCTCCCGCGCCAAGAGCGGCGTTGGGAATGACTGGTGAGTGCACCCGACTGCGGCTGGCCCGCTTGGAGAGCGGACGTTCAACAGGCCGGGGGCCGCTCGCGGGCTCGGCCACGGCCGCGTGCGGTGCGGCGATGCTGGGTTCGATGCTGGCGTTCGTCGCGTTCACTATGACTGCGCTGGTGTCGTGCGCCGCGTTCTGACACGGCGCACGAGCAGCAGGACGTCTCTCCGGAGTATTACGTCCCGGCGCCGGGCGGGCGGGGGTGCGCGTCGACGACCTCAGCTACTATGCGTGACCGTAGATCGGTAGCTGCAGCTTGGCGGTTCATCTGTGAGATCCGCCGGTGTGCGACGTCGGACCTGAAGGTGTGACCATGTTGTCCCGGAAGGGTTTACGGCTGTGGTGGCAGGTGAGTGCGCTTGCCGCGGTGCTGGTTGTGGTGGCGGCGGTGATGGTGCTCGCCGGGCGTGAACGACAGGCCGCCGATCCAGACAATGTCGATTGCGCGCGGGTCAAATGTGTGGCTTTGACCTTCGATGACGGACCGACACCGTTCACCGACCGCTTGCTGCAGGTCTTGACAGCTGACAACGCCAAGGCCACGTTCTTTCTGATCGGCAACAAGGTCGCCGCTGATCCGGGCGCAGCCCGGCGTATCGCCGATGCGGGGATGGAGATCGGCAACCACACCTGGGAACACCCGAACATGAGCACGATCCCCGTGCAGGACATTCCGGGCCAGCTCAGTAAAGCGTCGGAGGTCATCGCTGCGGCGACCGGCCGGGCGCCGCAGTTGTATCGCCCGGCGGGTGGCCTTTCCAGTGATGCGGTCCGCGCCGAGGCAGGCAAGCAGGGGTTGGCGGAGATCTTGTGGGACGTCATCCCGTTCGACTGGATCAATGATTCCAACACCGCCGCCACCGTGTACATGCTGAAAACGCAGATCAAGCCCGGCTCGGTGGTGCTGCTGCACGATACGTACTCCAGCACCGTCGATGTGGTCTATCAGTTCTTGCCGGTACTGATCGCCAACGGATATCACATGGTGACCGTCAGCCACCTGCTAGGTTCGCGCGCGCCCGGCAGCAGCTACGGCAGCCGGGTTAACGGGCCAGCCGCTAACGACATCGTCGACATCCCCGCTGGCCGCATCCCGCCGCTGCCCGCGACCCCCTCACCCAAACCGGCGCCGAATCTGCCGATTACCGACATCCCCAACCAGAGTCCCGGTGGTCCGACGCAGTAGCCGTCGGTCCGTCGGTGGGCAGCGCTGGCGGTGTTGCCGGCGTTATGGCTAGTCGCGGAGCAACCTACCGTTGAGACGTCCCTGCCCGCGATCACCGCATCTCCTCCTCCCGGGGACCAATCGCACGGTTTCACCGGCGCGCGAACGAAGCGTTCTTCCTCACCGTGGTCGGTACTCCGGGGGCTGACCGTGCGACATTAGATTTCCTCGGGCTCCATAGTGATTGCACCGCAGGGGCATTCGGTGGCACAGATGCCGCAGCCCTTGCAGTAGTCGTAATCGATGCGGTAGCGGTTGCCGGGACCGAGCTTGATGACGGCGTTGTCGGGGCATACGCCGTAGGCCTGAAGTCCTGATTGTGCTTCCACGATTTCGTTCCCCGCCTCGTTGAGTGCTCGCCGGTTGCTCCACGGTGCTGCTGGCACCACTGGCGACCGGGCATGGCTAAACGGTTGGGTGAATCGCGGTCTGAGACGTGGTTTGAGCGCCGCGGAAGCCAGGCGCAAACACCGCTTCGCGCCCGCGCTGGACACGCCTCAGGACGCGACCGCAACCAGCGTCGCCGCAACCCACACTGCAGCTAGAGCTGACAACGGCCAGCGAAACGCCGAGTGCAACAAAAGGTTTACCACCGCCATGACACCGATCGATGACGCGCCCGCAATCGCCAGGACTGCCACAGTGACCAGATTCCCGTGCCGCACGCTCGTGACGGCCAGGTAAAGAGTGAGGATCCCGGTCGCCGCCGCGTACCCGCCGAGAACGGTGAACACACACCGCAGCCATCGGCCGAGGCGCGGCAAAGCCGTGGCTACCTCGACGGCGCTGCGGTCCAGGTAGCGCAAGTCCTCTGGCAGCAAAGCAGGACGCGCCAACATGAAGAATGCTCCGATGCCGACGAGGATGGCACCGCCGACACCAAACAGCCACGCAGCCGCCGTCACCGCTGAGCTCTGCCCGTACTACGCATGGTGGCAACGGATTCGACCACCACGTCGGCGACGCGGTGGAAGTGCGCTGTAGTGCACAAGCCGATCCGTCGAGACCAGGTGACCCCGGCTCGATGCGACGCGAGCAGGTTGGTCGGTACGGTCGAATACCGAGTCGCCGCATGAGGCTGGCCGCGACGACCCCCTGACCCACTCGACTCGCTCCACCGCGAAATTGCGTCACCGGGCGGACGTGCGGCGGACTGTGAGGCCGGCGCGCGCGTCAACCCTCGGCGACTGCGGGCGCAGCGGACGGGGGCAAGGCTGGCGAGTTCGGTTGCAGCCGGACTGCGTTGCCACTCGTTCAGGACGTGCATTCCTTCGCGATAGTCAATGGCATGGGATGGAACGGGCTCAGCCGAGTACCACGCAGAGCGGGATGTCGACGTCGACAATGTTGATCACCATAGACAGAATCGGCCGCCGAGAGGGCTTCTCAGACGGTTAGGAACGCGGCGTGCTGGGGTTGCTCGACGAGGTCGGGGGGTGATGCGGGTCGGTGCTGGCTCCACCGGGAGTCATCCCACCGGGGGCCGACTCACCGGGTGTCATCCTCCCGGGACTCATCCCACCGGGGGGCGAGTCACCGGGTGTCATCCCGCCAGGAGTCATCCCTCCGGGACCCATCCCGCCGCCGGGCCCCATCATCCCGCCGGGGCCCATCATCCCGCCGGGGCCCATGGGCATTTGCCCACCAGTGCCCATCATCGGGCACGTGCCGGATGGGACCGTCCTGTTGCCGTCGTAGCCGCGATGCCACCCTATTTGCCTGCCGAGGAAGAACCCAGAGAAGAACAGGACCGCGACGATGAACACAACGCCTGCGGCGATACCTACCCACAGTAGGACAGCGGTCAGGCGACTGCGCTGTTCGGACGCTCGCGAGGACGTGGTCGCCGGCCGCTCCTCGGAAGTGGCAACTGTCGGGGAGGGAGATTCAGCGGATCCGGCCATGCAGTGATGATGCGCCGGTTGGGTCCGCCAGGTGTGGTTTACCCTCGATTCCCAGCGTGCGTACAGGATGTCCTATAGAGAGTAGTACTAAGCAACTACGTTGATGACGCGCGCGCTGCAGGTGTTATTCGTTCAGTTGTCTGCCACGCAGTCGCGGCGCCAACGACGCGGCCTGTGCCCGCGGCGCGGTTTCTTGAGCGAATCTTTACAGAATCCTCATCGATTCATCGTGATCGGTGCGCACTGTTGGAGTTAGTACGAGGCCGACGACCACGATGTGCCGCAAGGCTCTGCTATGGGTCGCTGGTGCGACGTCGGTGTCGGACCTCGTGCATGAGAAGTTCGCCGCAGTGCGGCTTCGCCTCTAGGAAGGGAGCGGACGACGATGATGTGGTACGGCGGTGACGGCTGGGGATGGGGCGGTTGGATCCTGATGACGGTTGGGATGGTGGCGTTCTGGGCGCTCGTGATCACTGCGATCGTGTTTGCCATTCGCTATGTTGGCGATTCACGCCACAGCACCCGTCCGCCGGTTTCCGGGCCGACGCGGGCCGAGGATCTGCTCCACGAACGCTTCGCTCGTGGCGAGATCGACGCCGAGGAGTATCGGCAGCGCATGGCGCTGCTGCGTGATCACCGGTGATCGCGGTGGGCTCTCACCGTGTGCGGCTGGCGCTGATCATCGCGATTGCCGCCGTCGCGCTCGGAATCGCGAGCACGGCCTCGTTGGCCGCCTTTGGGCCGTTCGCCGGTTCACGATCCTGCGCGGCGCCGGCGTTGTCCGGCACAGTGGTTGACGTCACCCTCACCGACATGGGAGGCATGATGGGGCCGGGCATGATGGGCAACGGCCCCTACGGCCCGGGCGCGAACAACAACGGATACCCGTGGCCCCCCAGGGGAACGACGCGGGTCTTCGTCAACCCGTCCACAGTCCCGGCGGGACAGGTGTCGCTGCGGGTACGCAACAAAGGTGCGCTGACCCACGAGGTCGTCGTGCTGCCACTTCCGCAGGGCCAGCTTCCCGGGCAGCGTGTCAGCGGTCCCGACGGCAAGGTCGACGAGACGGGCAGCCTGGGTGAAGCTTCTCGCACCTGCGGTGCCGGTGAAGGTATGAACATCGCCCCTTACGGCATCGCTGCCGGGGCGAGCGGCTGGACCACCATCACCCTGCCCCCCGGACGCTACGAGCTGATCTGCAACATCGCCGGCCACTACTGGGCGGGCATGTACACCGAACTCGACGTCACCGGTCAACCCCGATGACACCCTGGCGACATCAGATTTTCCGCCGGCTACAGCCCGTAGTTCATCGTGCTTCCAGGTTCGAGCCGGTTCGTCGAGTCCTGTTTAGGTATTATGACCGCAAGTCCACGCGGCTCAATCCGGTTCATCCATTTGACACGCAGTATCATGTCGACACCAGCGGACACCTGCAGGGCACCGTATTGGGGTTGGGGCCAGGAGGTGATCCGAACTCGAATACCGGATACGGTGGTTCACAGCCAAGCATCATACGGGCTGCACTGAGTGCGATACCCAATCCGGAAAGAGCTGCTTTCGTCGATATCGGCTGCGGAAAAGGGCGCGCATTAATCGTCGCCAGTGAATTCGCATTTCGATCTGTAGTCGGGATCGAAATATCTCCGGAACTTGCGCGGATCGCCGAGCAGAACGCGGCGGTTATAGCGCACGAGCAGCCCGGACGGACGCCGATCACCGTCATCACAGGTGATGCACTCGATATCCACAACTTACCCAGCGGAGATCTCGTCGTGTATCTTTTCAACCCGTTTGGTAAGAATCTCACCGAGCGTCTCCGCAGCAATATAGAAACCGCGCTCAGCCAGGAAACTAGGACCATCTACATTATTTCCTACAATCCGGTGTGGGGCGAAATCTTCGATCACTCGCCGCTCCTGCAACGAGTATCCGCAACGGATATCCCCTATGATTCCAGCGAAATAGGACACGGCCCCGATTCATCGGATGTGGTCATCATTTGGCAAGATCGCAAAAATGCGCCTTCGGAGGTTCCGGTGGAGGCCGCCCGCCCAATTCTGCTGACCAAATCGGGTTGGCACGTGGAACTCGCCGACCCACCGCCGGACGAGAGCTGAGGTCGTCTTGGGTCGCCGCCCGAAACCCCTCTACCAGATCGTGCAATCCTCTGGTGATGACTCCGCACTGACGCCTCCATCGACTTTGCCTGGATCACCGTGATCAGATCCGTGGGCGTCTGCGCCCGCTTGTTCGCTCCTACACCGCGGCAAAGTCCACCCCCATCTGCCCCCGGTTCCTCAACACTAACTGACAAAGCCGCCGCCCCGCCCGGTCCGCCGGTTCGGTCGCCTGATGTTTACTAGCGGCCACGCTGACCCGTCGGTTATTCAGCAGCCCTCCGACGCGGTCTGCCACGTCTCACCGCTGAGCAGGCGCGCGCCTTAGTCGGTCAGGTCAACAAGAGCGGCCTCGGCTGCGTTCTTCTTCACCGACTCGACGCCGTTCTTGGCGCTGGCGATTGTTTCGTACGCCTCAGACACGGCGATGATCTCCCCGGTGCCGGCCTTGAGGCGGAACCGGAACTTACCTGCCTTGTCCTTGGTGATATCGAACTTGCCGGCCATCGCCAGTCCCTTCGCCGCGCGGGTTCCGAACACCGTGACGGTTGAGGGTAATTGGTATTGCCGTCGACAACATCAAATAAGTGCCACAGCAGGTCGGCCCCCCTAGGGCGTGTCTGACAGATAGGGCAGCCAGATCGTGATTGCTCTGAGAATGGCTGCGGCGCGGTAGACGATGGCCAGCTTGTCGTAGCGAGTGGCCAGGCCCCGCCAGGCAAGGTGGACGAGACCGGCAGCCTGGGTGAAGCTTCTCGCACCTGCGGTGTCGGTGAAGGTATGAACATCGCCCCTTACGGCATCGCTGCCGGGGCGAGCGGCTGGACCGCTATCACCCTGCCCCCCGGACGCTACGAGCTGATCTGCAACATCGCCGGCCACTACTGGGCGGGCATGTACACCGAACTCGACGTTACCGGTCCGAGCCGATGAATCTGGCGCAGTCGGAAAGCGCGTGTAGGCGGGCTGGCAACCCAGTTTTCGTTATCGCGAACGCCTTTCGCGCCACAAGCAATCAGTCAAGAGTCCCATTCGCGTCCAAAGCGGCCGGATGCGTCCACACTCGCGGATGAACTGGTTGCCGCCAATCATCATCATTGTCCCGATGCGGACCCATG
>NZ_KB892706.1:0-31772 GCF_000373905.1 Mycobacterium sp. 155 | reverse complement strand
GTGCCGAGGTCGTCGTTGCCGCGGTCGCAGCGCGCGAAAACTTGCGTGCAGCTGCGTTCGCTTCCAAACACGGCATCGCCCGGGTGCACGACAATTACGAGGCGCTGGTCGCCGACCCGGACCTCGATGCTATCTACAATCCGCTGCCGAACAGTTTGCACGGCAGGTGGACTCGAGCGGCACTGGCCGCCGGCAAGCACGTGTTGTGTGAGAAGCCGTTCGCCGCCAACGCTGCCGAAGCCCGGGAGGTCGCCGACCTCGCCGCGACGTCGGACCGAGTGGTGATGGAGGCCTTCCACTACCGTTACCATCCACTTGCTTTGCGAATCGAGCAGATCATTGCAGGGGGCGAACTGGGGAAGCTCGAGCGGGTGGAGGCAACTTTGTGCTACCCCCTGCCGAGGTTCTCCGACATCCGGTATCGCTACTCGCTCGCCGGCGGTGCGACTATGGATGCCGGGTGCTATGCGGTGAACATGGCGCGTGCGTTCGGTGGTGCGAGACCGGAAGTCGTTTCGGCACGGGCGAAGCTGCACGATCCGCAGATCGACCGGGCTATGACGGCCGAGTTGCGATTTCCCGGCGGGCACACCGGCCGGATCTCCTGCTCGATGTGGTCCTCGAATCTGCTGCGAATGAGCGCTCGGGTGGTAGGCGACCGTGGCGAGCTGCGTGTGCTCAATCCGGTGATGCCACAGCTCTTCCACCGGCTCGTGGTCCGATCAGCCAACGGCAATCGCGTGGAACGATTCTCGCGCCGCTCGTCCTATGCGTATCAGCTCGACGCTTTCGCTGCGGCGGTGCTGCGTGGCGAACCGGTGAAGACGACGCCGCAAGACGCGGTTGAAAACATGACTGTCATCGATGCGGTCTATCACACTGCGGGCCTTCCACTCCGCGAGCGCAGTTGAACGGTGGACCAAGAACACTTCCAGTGTTGTTTGCGTGTCCCAGAAAGCTGGGAAGTTCACTCAGCGGTCTTCGTCATGTCAACACGCCACGCCATCACCAAGGCGCTGGGTCATACGCCTAGGTCTCGATGATGCGAGTGACGTACGGTGTCATACCAGCGGTGCGCACTGGTGAAATCTTCACGGGCACACCGGTTTGCTGCGCTTCAAGCATCTGGCCTCCACCGAGGTAGAGGGCTTCGTGCTGACCCCCGCCGGCACCCCAGAACAACAGGTCGCCGCGCTTAGCCTCCGATGGCGGCACTTTGCGGCCCGCGTCGTATTGGGCCCCGGAGAACCGGGGCAGCAAAATGCCGACGCCGGCGAAGGCGTACCGAGTCAATCCTGAGCAGTCGAAGCCGACCGTATTGGCGCCGGAGTCGATTCCGAGACTTGGACCCGTGAGGCTCCCGCCGCCCCAGGAATAGGGCACCCCCATCTGTGATCCGGCTCGGCGGATTACGTACTCGATAGCCTGCTTGCCGCTGACGCGGTTGCCGCTGAAAACAGACGGCGGATCGCTTGTCGGGCTTCCGATGCCGAGACTGCCGAGGAATTTACGCCCTAGGTCCATCGTAGTTTGCGCAGCCTTGGCGGTCGCCTGCAGCGAGGCATTTGCGATCGCCAAGGGGTCACCCGGAGCTCCCGCGCTGAGCACCTGGGGCAGCAACGGGTCCCACGGGCCATTCGTCGGCTCGGCTCGGGCGGGCGAAAGCGGGGTTGCCAGCAGCGTCGCAACGACGGCGAATCCCAGAACGGCTGACCGCCTACTCCAGAGCCGACGAGTCGCACGGCGGGGCCGGCTCGGACGCGGTGGCGGGCATTCGTCGCGATTGTTGGTGCGCGATGGAACCGGCATCAGCTTTAGCTCTCTTTCGGACGCGGCGGTGGATTGCCATGCCACGCTGGGCGGGTCGGGTCTGATACCAACCTGGCGCAGGATATCTACGTAGTTACTAAGTACGTATTAACCCCGTGTCGAAAATTAACGTACATCACTTTGGCACCATTGGAAACAGCCGTCACAAACTACAGTCTTGTAATTCCGTGGGCTGTTTCTGTTTTGGAACTGGGGGCCGCGGACTCGTCAGATCGCGGAAGACGGGAGCCTCGGCGTAGTGAACGGGTGTGTCACGACCACTCAGCGGGCCACTCAGGCCTTTCGTGCTGCGCCGACGAACACCATACCCCCAAGATGGTGCTCGCACTCACCAGTGCCGTGCAGGCCGTGGCGCGCCAATTCTGTTGCGAATTCCGCTGCCTCGAAACGATTTTCACGAGGATGCAACGTGAAGGTCCGGAACGCCCAGGTGTCGAGAATCTGGCGGGGTACCTCCTCAAACAGCAGCAGCCCGCCGGGGCGGAGCACGCGGGCGATCTCTGCCACCGCCTGCTGCCAGTTCGGGACGTGGTGGATGATCCCAAAGTTCACCACCGTGTCGGTGCTCCCTGTCGGCTGCGCGATCTCGCATACATCGCCGACTGACAGATCCACCGGCCGCCCGTGTAACCGCCTGCGTGCCAGTTCGACCATCGATTCGTCGAGGTCGAATGCTGTGACGTCCGCGGCGCCGAGCCGGTCCAGGATCACTTCAGCCCCGACTCCGCGTCCGCACCCGACCTCTAAAACCTGCTGGCCGGACAAGTCGCCGCCGGCCAACCGGCGGAACCAGCTCGCCTCACGGTGGTGCTGATGGGCGGCGCGGACAGGGTTGTTCATCGCGGCGCGTTCGAACGCGTTGAGCTTCATTGGACCTCCTTCTGCTGGCCATGGCCCCATCCTGGATACCCTACGGGGGTATACCGCACAACGCAATGGCCAATTGACATGTGCGCGGACGGCGTTGAGGGCCGCTCCGATGAAGCATGGCTGTGGCCCTCGACGGAAAGCTGCCGCTTACCGAAGTAACCTGTCAGACAGTTACTCTCACGGGTGGGCGGCCATCGAATGGCAGTGATTCGCCGGCAACCAGAGGGATCACGCATGTGTCCGTCGGCCATGATGCGCCGTCAGCGCGAGTCCAATCGCGGCCGTTAGGTCTTGGCAACTGTGAGCAGTATCGCTGCGTCGGTGACGGCGTCGAGGCGATGCCGCACCGGTGGGAGCGCAAGCAGGTCACCGGTGATGGCGTCCCACTGCGTGTCCTGGGTAGATACGCGCACTCGACCGTGCAGGACGTACACGGTGGCTTCTCCAGGGTTCTCGTGATCGCCCAATGCCTGCCCTTGGAGCAACGCGATAACGGTCTGGCGCAGCACGTGTTCGTGACCGCCATAAACGGTCTCTGCGCTGCGACCGCTCGGCTGCGCGGAGGCGTGGGCTAGAAGATGCCGCACAGTCGCGTCGAGCGAGTGTTTCCTCAAGGTGGGTGTGTACCGCTTTCTCATGTTCGGTGCGAGCAATCCGCAAATTAGGATGGCAGATTACGTCGGTCGGCGGTAGGGCTGCAGTAACGGCCCAGGTGCCACCGCCGCCGCCCGTTCGGCTATCGGCGGATGCCAACGGCTGCGGTGGCTCAACGCCGTTGTCGCGGCGGTATTACGACTCGGCATCAAGTTCGTGGGTCGATGCCCGGCCTGGATCGCGATGCTAAAGTCGCGGTCACTATGCACGCTTCGAGCCCGTCGCCGCGCCGCGGACTGTGGGTGATAGTTGGCCTAGTCGCTCTGCTATGCCTCGCAGCGCCGGCGTCCAGCACGGCATCGTCGCAGCACCCCCCGCAGTTGCACAGCCACGAAACAGCCTCGGCCCTCTACGGGCACGTCATCTCCGATGCCGACCATGCCCACATCGATTCTGGCATCCAGCAGTGCCTACCCGATTCGCTCGCCGATTTTTTCGTCCCACGGCTGCGCGGGATGTTGTTGGCACTGAGTCTGTTAGTCGGGTTAGTGGTGCTATGGCAGCTGTCGGCTCAGGACGAGCCGGCCGCTGGCCGCGCCCCGCCCCGCTCGGTTGTCGCGGCCCTGTCCGGGCCGGACATCTTGACGTTGTTCTGCGTCGCGCGACGCTGATCGGATAGCCGCAGACCGGCTCCACCCCGTCCTTGTGGTGATGGCTGGTCGGTGCCCGCTGTCCATGACCAGCGGCCGCGCGCGTGCCGTCGCGGCCATCACGCGGAAGCGACATATTCCATGACATCTGTTCTGCCAGTTCACCCGTTCCCAGCCCACGCCGCCGCTCCACGCGGCCTGCGGCGCAATGACCGGCCCTCCTCCATGGTCGGCAACACGCCAGTCTTGCGCATTGCCGCGCCCTTTACCGCCGGTGAAGGTGGCTTCTGGGCCAAGCTGGAGGGCTTCAACCCCGGCGGCATGAAAGACCGCCCGGCTCTGCACATGGTGGAACGCGCCCTTGCTCGCGGAGCGCTGCGCCCGGGTGCCCCCATCATCGAGTCCAGCAGCGGCACATTGGGTTTGGGCTTAGCGCTAGCCGGTATGGCCTATCGGCACCCGGTAACGGTGGTCACCGACCCCGGTCTTGAGCCCATCCTCATGCGGATGCTCACCGCCTATGGGGCGCGGGTCGATCAGGTCACCGAGCCGCATCCCGACGGCGGTTGGCAGCAGGCCCGCCGGGACCGGGTCGGTCAGCTGCTGGCCGAGGATCCCACAGCCTGGCATCCCGATCAGTACAGCAATCCTGACTGCGTCGCCGCCTACCGCGGGCTGGCCTTGGAGTTGCGGGCACAAGTCGGCGATGTGGACGTACTGGTGTGTTCAGTGGGCACCGGCGGGCATTCGGCCGGAGTGGCACGAGTGCTACGCGAGTTCAACCCGGCCATGAAACTGATCGGTGTGGATGCCATCGGGTCACGGATATTCGGACAACCCGTCCAGCCGCGGCTGATGCGGGGGCTCGGCTCGAGCATCTACCCTGCCAACGTGGACTACACGTCCTTCGATGAGGTCCATTGGGTAGCTCCGGCAGAGGCGGTCTGGGCGTGCCGGGCCCTGGCGGCCACCCACTACGCCACCGGCGGGTGGAGTGTGGGGGCGGTCGCTCTGGTCGCAGGCTGGGCAGCCCAGACCCATGCGCGGGGGGCGACCGTCGCGGCGATCTTCCCCGACGGACCGCAGCGCTACTTCGACACGATTTACAACGACGACTACTGCCACGAGCACGGTCTGCTCGCTGGTGAGCAACCGATCGAGCCGGGCGCAATCGACGATCCCGGATGTGTCGCTGTCCAGTCCTGGACCCGGTGCGCCACGGTGGCGGCCCCGGACAGGCGGGTGTGATGAGCGACATCACGGGGGAGTTCCGCAGCTTCAGCTGGCCAAGCCGGCTGCTGATGATCAACCAGTTCGGCATCAACCTCGGCTTCTACATGCTGATGCCTTACCTGGCGGGCTATCTGGCCGGGCCACTGGGCCTGGCGGCGTGGGCGGTCGGCCTCGTTCTAGGGGTACGCAACTTCTCTCAGCAGGGCATGTTCATCGTGGGCGGCACCCTGGCCGACCGGCTCGGCTACAAGCCGCTGATCGTGGCCGGCTGCCTATTGCGCACCGCTGGCTTCGCGCTGCTCGTAGTCGCGCAATCGCTGCCCATGGTGTTGATCGCCTCGGCTGCAACGGGATTCGCCGGGGCGCTGTTCAACCCGGCGGTGCGCGCGTACCTCGCCGACGAGGCCGGAGAGCGTCGCGTGGAAGTGTTCGCGGTGTTTAACGTCTTCTATCAGGCGGGCATCCTGGCCGGTCCGCTGGTGGGGTTGGCGTTCATGGCAGTCGACTTCCGCCTCACTGCGGCTGGGGCCGCCGCGGTGTTCGCGCTGTTGACGATCGCGCAATTGTTCGCTTTACCACGTCGCGCCCCTGCGGCCGGTGAGACCGCCGGCTCGGTCATTCAGGACTGGCGCACCGTGGTCTCCAACCGCTCGTTCCTGTTGTTCGCCCTGGCAATGATCGGGTGCTACGTGCTGTCATTTCAGGTGTACCTGGCGCTGCCGCTGCACGCCGCCGTCCTGTCACCAGGCCACGCGTCGGTAGTGGTGGCCGCGATCTTCGTGGTTTCTGGTGTTGTCGCGGTCGCCGCACAGATGAGGATCACCCGATGGTTCGCCGCTCGCTGGGGGTCTGGCCGCGCACTGGCGATCGGCATGATGGTGATCGCACTGTCGTTCGTGCCATTGCTTGTCGTGCCCGACGCCTGGTTCGGCGGGGTGGTCGCACTGGCGGCCTTGCTCGTGACCACCGCCGTGCTGGCGGTCGGCTCAGCGGCGGTCTTCCCATTCGAGATGGACACCGTGGTGGCATTAGCCGAGGGCCGACTGGTGGGCACCCATTACGGCTTCTATAACACCATCGTCGGCATGGGCATCTTGGCCGGAAACCTCGCCACGGGGTACGTGCTGCAGATTGCCCGGGGTCACGGCGCCACCAAACTGACATGGGCCGCGCTGGTCGCAATCGGATTGCTGTCAGCCGCGGCGCTGCATGCCCTGGCCCGCAATGGTCACCTGCAGCCGGTCGCGGATCGTCCGGCCGTCAGTACGGGGCAGTGATGTCACGAGGCGGGGGCCTGGTAGGTCTCCAGCTGGCGGCGCCGCCAGTGCATGATCACGTCAGCGATAGCGTCAGGGTCGTCAAGCACCGTCAGTAGCGTGACATCCTCGGGCGACACCATCCCGCCGCTGAGAAGCTGGGCGCGGATCCACCCGACCAAGCCGCTCCAGTGCTGCGATCCGGCCAGCACGACCGGAAAGTGCCGGATCTTCCCGGTCTGGATCAACGTCAACGCCTCGAACAGTTCATCGAGAGTTCCGAACCCACCGGGGAAGACCACGAATGCCGACGCGTAGCGGATGAACATCAGTTTGCGGACGAAGAAGTACCGGAACCGAAGCGACCGATCAACGAAAGGATTGACGATCTGCTCATGGGGCAACTCGATATTGAGACCGATCGAGCGCACCGCAGAGTCGCGGGCGCCCCGGTTGGCCGCCTCCATGATCCCGGGTCCGCCACCGGTGATGATGTCAAACCCGTACGCCCCCAATCGGGTTGCCACTGCGCGCGCCAGGATGTAGTGCGGATGATTCGGCGGGGTGCGCGCCGATCCGAATATCGACACGGCCTGGGCGACGTCGGCCATCGCGGTGAAGCCGTAGGCGACCTCGTTGCCGATGCGGGCCACCCGCTCGGGATCGTGTGCGGCGAAATCGGGATAGCCCGGGGCAAGGCAGCACAGCAATTCCTCATCGAGGGTCGCTGGAATGTGCGGCGTGGGGGGCTGCAGAGAGACCATGGCGTCAGGGTATTGGTCCGGACCGGTTCGCAGTTTGGCGCAGACTCGGCACTAAAAGTCTTTGTCGAATCTTTACAGAACCCATACCTGCGCCATAACTCCGTTGGCAACGATGACGATTGACCCCAGGCTGGAGGGAAATCACGTGGGTGCGAATGATCAGGTAAGCCCATTCCACCGCGGGCCGGTAGCGGGAGGGATTCGATGACCACGGCCACGGTCGTGCTTGACGTGCACGGGCTGCATTGGGCCACCTCGGCAGCTGTGGTGGAGTCCACGCTGCTGCGACGGCCGGGGGTGAGTTCGGTGCAGGCCAACGCGGTCAATCAGACCGCCACCGTGGTCTTCGATCCGGCCGTAACGTCGGTTGCCGAATTGTCAAAGTGGCTTCGGGACTGCGGTTTCCACTGTGCGGGCCGGTCGGTGCCCGATCACATCTGCGATCCGATGTCGGAACCCCCGCCTGGGCCCGCGGAGCCCATATCCGCCGGTGAACACCACGACCATCCCGCAGTGGTGCAACGCTCTCCGCACGAGATGATGGGCCACGGTGGTCACGCCGGCATGTCGATGGACGACATGGTCCGCGACATGCGCAACAGGTTCTTGGTCGCGTTGGTGCTGTCGATCCCGATCATGCTGTGGTCGCCGATGGGCCGCGACATGCTCGGCTTCACCGTGCCCGCGCCGTTCGGTTTGCGCGACGACGTGTTCACCTTCCTGCTGAGCTTGCCGGTGGTGTTCTACTCGGCGTGGATCTTCTTCGACGGGGCGTGGCGGGCGCTGCGGGCCCGCACCTTGGACATGATGGTCCTGGTCGCGGTGGCGGTCGGCGCGGGCTGGCTCTACAGCGTGGGGGTGACCTTCACCGGCGGCGGCGAGGTGTTCTACGAAGCGGCCGCGGTGCTGACAACCTTTGTGCTGCTGGGACATTGGTTCGAGATGCGGGCACGCGGTGGGGCCAACGAGGCGATCCGCACCCTGCTGGAATTGGCTCCGCCGATGGCGGTGGTGATTCGGGATGGGCAGCAGGTGGAGGTTCCCACTGCCGAGGTGGTTGCCGGGGATCTGTTGTTGATCCGGCCTGGGGCGAAGGTCCCGGTGGACGGAACGGTGGAGGAGGGGAACTCCGAAGTCGACGAGTCGATGGTGACGGGGGAGAGCCTTCCGGTGTCCAAGGCGCCGGGTGACAGTGTGATCGGGGCGTCGATCAACACCACCGGAACACTGCGGGTGCGGGCCACCAAGGTGGGCTCGGACACCGTGCTGGCCCAGATCGTTTCGATGGTGCAGGAGGCCCAGAACTCGAAGGCTCCCGGCCAGCGGCTGGCTGACCGGGCCGCGTTCTGGCTCGTGCTGGTGGCGTTGGTCGGCGGAACCGTGACCTTTCTGGTGTGGTGGGCCGTGGGCGCCGGTGTGCAGTCGGCGTTGTTGTTCGCGATCACGGTCGTGGTGATCACCTGCCCGGACGCCCTGGGCTTGGCGACTCCGACGGCGATCATGGTGGGCACCGGATTGGGTGCAAAGCGCGGGGTGCTGTTCAAGAACGCCACCGCGCTGGAGACCTCGGCGCGCATCGACACGGTCGTGATGGACAAGACCGGCACGCTGACCAAGGGTGAGCCTGAAGTGACTGATTTCGTCGTCGAAGGAATCAGCGAGGAGGAACTGCTGGCTATGGTCGCCGCGGTGGAGACCGAGTCGGAGCACCCGTTGGCGGCGGCGATCGTGCGCTATGCCGCCGACCGGGGCATCACCGCGGCGCCGCTGAGCGGGTTCCGCAACGTGCCCGGGCACGGAGCCACTGCGACGGTGGGCGGCCGGCGGGTGGCTGTCGGCAACCGCAAGCTGATGGTCGAGCAGGAGGTGGACGTTCCGGCCGCGTTGATGGCGCAGCGCGACGAGTTGGCCGCCACCGGGCGTACTGCGGTCTTGATCGCCGTGGACGGCCGCGCGGTCGGGGTGATCGCCCTGGCCGACGCCGTACGCGAAACATCCGCCCAGGCGGTGACTGCGCTGCACGACTTGGGGGTGCAGGTCGTCATGCTCAGCGGCGACAACCAGGCCACCGCACAGCGCATCGCCGGCCAGTTGGGTATCGACACCGTCATCGCCGAGGTGCTGCCCGGCGACAAGGCCGCCAAGATCGCCGACCTGCAGACCCAGGGCCGCAAAGCCGCCATGGTCGGCGACGGGGTCAACGACGCCCCCGCCCTGGCCCAAGCCGACCTCGGGGTGGCCATCGGGGCTGGCACCGACGTTGCGATCGAGACCGCCGACCTTGTCCTGATGCGCTCCGATCCCCTCGATGTCCCGATCGCGTTGCGCATCGGCCGGGGAACTCTGCGCAAGATGCGCCAGAACCTCGGCTGGGCGGTGGGCTACAACGTCATCGCGCTGCCGATTGCCGCCGGCGTCTTCCAGCCCGCCTTCGGACTGGTGCTGCGCCCGGAGATCGCCGCGCTGTCAATGTCGGGCTCAAGCCTGATCGTCGCGGTCAACGCGCTGATGCTCAAACGGCTCAAGCTGCCTTCGCCACCGGCTCCAACGACAGAGGAGGCGTCGCCAGCCGTCTAGGACGGTTTGCCGGACGTGGCGCCTACCGCGTCGATCGCTGCACGCAGCTTCCCGGCGACCTCGTCGGCCACCTCCTGCAGCCCCGCTTCGCCGGTCACCTGCACCAACATCTGCGGATCCATCGCCTCAACCAGCACCCGGGTGGCGTCGGCAGGATCAGCACGCACCACGACATTGCACGGCAACAACAGCCCGATCTGGCGGTCGATGTCCACTGCCCGGTGGGCCAATGGAGGGTTGCACGCCCCGAGGATCAGGTAGTCCTCCATGTCGGCGTCGAGCTTCTTCTTCAGCGTGGCCTTCATGTCGATCTCGGTAAGAACCCCGAAACCTTGATCAGCCAGGGCTTCGCGGGTGCGGGCCACCGCGTCGGCGAAGGAGGTCTGCAGTGACGTCGAGATAGCAAAGGACATGAGGACTAGCTTCCCCGAAGCTCCCGCCGACTTCCTGGACTATGAGCCGCAAGGACCGTTCTTTATCGAATCTTCACAGAACGACTAGGGCAGCCCTATCCAACGCCGCAACGCTGGAAGACGAAGACCGACAGTTGATCCACGAAAGGAACGTTGTGAACAAGACAAGGACTGTGGTGACCGGGGTGGCTGCGCTGGCCGCAGTGGTCGCCCTCGGGGCGTGTAGCAAGTCGGCGACCAAGGAGGCGACGTCGTCCACGGCTTCGTCGTCGGTTCAGACGTCGTCGACGGCGCCGGCGGTCGCGCATAACCAGGCCGACATGCAGTTCGCGCGCATGATGATCCCGCATCATCAGCAGGCGGTTCAGATGAGCGACATGATTCTGGCCAAGCAGGGCATCGACCCGCGGGTGGTGGACTTGGCCAAGCAGATCAAGGCGGCCCAGGGCCCGGAGATCGAGAAGATGCAGGGCTGGCTGACTCAGTGGGGCATGCCCGGGATGCCGGGAATGACCGGGATGCCCGGGATGGGCGAGACGCCGGGGAACGCGCCGTCGGATCACGGTGGCATGCAAGGCTCCGACACCGCTACCGCATCACCGACGACCACGACCATGCCGAGCGGTTCGATGATGCCGAGTGGGTCGATGATGCCCAGCGGTTCGATGATGCCGAGTGGGTCGATGATGCCCAGCGGTTCAATGATGCCGAGCGGGTCGATGATGCCCGGCATGCCCGGCATGGATGACATGCCCGGTATGGACGGGATGATGTCGCCGGCCGATATGGATGCACTGAAGAACGCCCAGGGGGTCGAGGCCAGTAAGTTGTTCTTGACCCAGATGATCAAGCACCATCAGGGCGCAATCACCATGGCGCAGAACGAGATCAAGGATGGCCAGTTCCCTGACGCTGTTGCGCTGGCCAAGTCGATCGCCAGCAGCCAGCAGAAGGAGATCGACACCATGAACCAGATCCTGAGCTCTTTGTAGAGAGGGGTCTAGATGTTGCAGACGCTGACGTTTCTGGTGCGGGGCATGACGTGCGAGCATTGCGTGCGCGCGGTCACCGCGGAACTGGAAGCCCTCGACACGGTGACGGATGTGACGGTTGGCCTTGTTCCACAGGGTGATTCGACGGTCACCGTGACCAGCTCCGCCGGCCTGACAGCCGGCGCGGTTCGGGATGCCGTGCAGCGCGCCGGTTATGACGTGGTAGAGCCAGCTTCGCGGTGAGTGCCGCGGTAGGTTCCCCCTGGCAGTTGGATGGGCACTGAAACCGTAAAGGTGGTGCCGGTTCCGGGTCCGCGGCTGGCCACCCTGATGTGGCCGCCGTGGGCTTCGGTCAGCGCCTTGACGATGGCTAGTCCGATGCCGGAGCCCCCGCGCCCGCGGTCGCGGGCGGAGTCGGCGCGATAGAAGCGCTCGAAGACGTGGGGGAGATGCTCGGCGGCGATGCCGTCGCCGTCGTCGGTGACGGTGAAGCCGACCTCGCCGGCGATCTGGGTGACTGCCAGGGTGACGTGGCCGCCTGCGGGGGTGTGGCGCAGTGCGTTGTCGAGGAGGTTTCCCAACACCTGCGCCAGCCGTTGCCGGTCTGCCCAGAGGCGCACGGTGCCGCTGATGTGGGTTCTCAGGGTGACGTTCTTGGCGGCATAGCGATCTGCGATCGCGGCGCCCGCCGTTCTCGCAAGCTCCCCGGCGTCGACCCACCCCGGGGCGATGGCGGCCTGGCCCTCTTCGGCCTGGGCCAGGGCGGCGGCGTCGGCAGAGAAGCGCACCAATCGACCGGTCTGCTCGCGCAGCATCGCGATGGTCGGCTGATCGAGAGGCTTCACACCGTCTTCCACTGCTTCGAGGTACGCCTCCAACACCGACACGGGCGTGCGGATTTCGTGGGCAAGGTCACCGAACAACCGGCGGCGAGTCGATTCCACGGCCTGGAGCCGTTCAGCCATTCGGTTGAACGCCGTCGCCAGCTCATCGAATTCGTCCCCAAGCCCGGGCGACGCGACCCGGATGTCATAGCGTCCCTCGGCCACGGCCGACGCGGCCGCGGCGACTTCACCGATCGACTGCTGCAGGCGCCGGCTCAAGACTGCCGTGACGATGAACGCGGTCAAGGCGGCCACCGTGATCGCGACAGCGATGGACAGCGCGGTGGCGTTCTGGTACGCCTGCTCGGCGTGGTACTGCTCGTTGGAGTCGTGGGCGATACCTGCTCGGTGCAGATGTTCCCGGAACAACGGTGGTCCGACCACCGACGCCACCACCCAGGTGGTGACCCCGCCTGCGATGAGCACCAGGGTCTGGGCGAGCAGAAGCCGGCGTCCCATCCCAAAACCGGTCGATGCGCTCACTGCCCGGTCCCCATCCGGTAGCCCACACCACGCACGGTGTAGATGAACCTCGGGTCGGCTGGGTCGTCACCGAGCTTGCGCCGAACGTGGCCGACGTGGACATCGACAAGATGGTCGTTGCCCACCCACGGTTCACCCCACACCGCTTCGATGAGCTGCTGGCGGCTCCACACCATGCCAGGGCGGGAGGACAGTGCCCCCAGGATGTCGAACTCAGTGCGCGTCAGAGGGATCAACTGTCCGTCGAGAAACACCTGACGGCCGGCGACGTCGATTGCGAGGAGACCGAACACCCGCCGCGATCCCGGGTCAACAACCGCCCAGCTAGCGACCGAGACCGGTGCACCAAAAGTGCGGGGACGGCGCAACATCGCCCGAATGCGGGCGACTAGCTCGCGCGGACTAAACGGCTTGGTGACATAGTCATCGGCCCCCACCGACAAGCCGACGATGGTGTCAACCTCGGTATCGCGGGCAGTCAGCATCACCACATAGGCATCGGAAAACGTCCGCAGCTGCCGGCACACCTCCACCCCATCGATCCCCGGCAAGCCCAGATCGAGCACCACCACGTCAGGGTCGACTTCTCGGGCCACAGCCAGCGCGGCGGACCCCGAATGGCACACCGTCACCTCGAAGTGTTCGCGTTCCAGATAGCTGGCAACGACGTCGGCCAGAGGTTCCTCGTCGTCGACGACCAATGCTCGATAGCCGAAGTCGGCACCACCCGCCGCTGCCGCCGATGTGAAGTCCATGTCTTCATCGTGCCGTGCCGCTGAGCCGCTTCAGCGTCTTGAGCAAATCTTCATACAACCAACATCAAAGGTGCGGTAGCTGCGGCGCAATGTGGAGGAAGACACTTCAAAGACCAGGAAACGATGATGACTCGACAGGTAGCTATGACGCGGCGCGGCTTTCTGGCCGCCACCGTTGTGGGCGGCGCTGCCTTGGTGGCCTGTAGCCGTTCCACCACCAGTACCGCCCCGACCGGCACCACCGCAACGGATGCGATCACCGCGGCGGAGGCCGCTCGGCCCCATTCCGGTAAGACGGTCACCGCGCGGCTGGCGCCTGGGTCGGCCGATATCGACCTGGGCGGAACGAAAGCGCGCACTCTGGCGTACAACAACCAGGTTCCTGGACCCCTGATCCGGGCCAATGTCGGCGACGAGATCGCCGTCACGGTCGACAACGGTCTCGACCACCCGTCGTCGGTGCACTGGCACGGCATCGCCTTGCGCAACGACATGGACGGCGCCTCACCGGCCTCACCCAACATCGCCCCAGGTTCGAGTTTCACCTATCGGTTCAGCTCGCCGTATCCCGGGACGTACTGGGCTCATCCGCACACCGGACTGGACACCGACTACGGCCTATACATGCCGGTGATCATCGACGACCCGGCCGAACCCGGACGCTACGACGCCGAGTGGATCGTCATGCTCGACGACTGGACCTCCGGAGTCGGCACCAGTCCCGAGGAGATCTTCAAGGGATTGCGGTCGATGGGCAAGGGTGGCGGCTCCATGCCCGGGATGGGCGGCATGCCGGGAACTCCGGGTGTCGGCGGTGTCGGTGCCAGTGATCTGCTGGGGGGAGACGGCGGCGACGTCAGCTACCCGTACTACCTCGTCAACGGGCGGATCCCCGCCGCGGCGACGACCTTCACCGCCAAGCCGGGACAACGCATCCGCATCCGGATCATCAACGCCGCCGCCGACACCGCCTTCCGGGTCGCCCTGGCTGGACACCGCATGACCGTCACTCACACCGACGGGTTCCCTGTCGTGCCCACCGAGGTCGACGCCCTCCTGCTGGGCATGGGGGAGCGCTACGACGTCATCGTGACCGCCGGCGACGGTGTGTTCCCGTTGGTCGCCTCGGCCGAGGGCAAGAACGCCGTCGCCCGCGCTGTGTTGTCCACCGGTGCCGGCAGCGTCCCCGACGCCGCCTTCCGGCCGCCGCAGCTGACGGGCCGGGTCGGCACCGTCGACACCTTTACTGCCACACCGGAAGTCCAGCTACCGACGAACAGTGATCTCGCGCTGCAGGCACGCTTGTCGGGCACGATGATGCAGTACGACTGGATGATCAACGGCCGGCCGTACGACCAGACCATCCCGCTAACCGTCCACCAGGGCCAGCACGCCACCCTCACGTTCACCAACGAGACCATGATGTGGCATCCGATGCACCTGCACGGCCACACCTACCAGGTGATCAAACCCGACGGCACCGCCGGGCCGCGTAAGGACACCGTCATCGTCAAACCGATGCAGACCGTAACGGTAAGGCTCGTCGCAGACAACCCAGGTATATGGATGTTGCACTGCCACAACGGGTATCACATGGACGCCGGCATGATGACCACCCTGAACTACACCAGCTGACACCGCACGCACCCGACCCGTCGAAGAAGTTAGGAAAGGAGAAGTTCCCATGATGTTCTGGTCCGATCACATGAGCGGGTGGGGATACGCAGGAATGGTTATTGGAATGGTCTTGTTCTGGGCCCTCATCATCGTCGGAATCGTCGCCCTGATCCGGTTCAGCACCGGCAACACCCAGGCAGGATCGATTCCGCAGTTCTCGCCGTACACCGAATCGCCGGAGCAGTTGCTGGCCGCTCGGTTCGCCCGCGGGGAGATCGACGAAGCCGAGTACCAACAGCGACTGGCTGTCCTACGCGGCGCCGCGCGGCGTTGACCCTCACCTACGCGAAGGTTCTGCGGGAAATAGGCCGACAGCACTTCGCGGTCCTGTCCACCAGCGACACAAGCGGTACTCCCGCGTCGGCGGGAGTGACATACGGTCTGGCGCCGTCGGGTACCACGATCTACGTGATGACCCGTCGGCACTTGCAGAAGGTCCGCAACATCACTGCCACCCAGGATGTTTCGCTGGTCGTCCCGATACCTCGCAAGCTGATGTGGACGCTGCCGCCCGCCACGATCCAGCTGCGCGGCCGCGCTGAGATCGTGGACTGGACCGACACCGAAGCCTGCGGCGTCTTCTCGGGCTTCTGGCTCGGTCGACAAATCCTCAACAGCTACGAACAACTCCACGAGCGGGGTGAGACGCGAATCTGTTTCTTGCGGATCGACCTCGACTCGGTAATCCGCACCTACATGGTCGGTACGTCGCTCTGGCAGGCCCGATCTCGGATGGAGTCCGGGAGCGCAACTGTCATCAGACCTGGAATCCCAGAAAGTCCCATCGAATAAATCCAAGTAAGACAGTCGCGGCTTCGCAACACCGAGTTAACGCTCATGCCCACACACGCCGCGCGGGCGCGCGACCGACGTGCCATCTTTGAGATCAATCGAAACGCTGCTTGTCCCCCGCAGGGTTCAGCCCAAAATACAACCGATGATGAATGTGATTGGCCGCCCGGCGGCCAGAGGGCATGGCCGGAACGATAGGCATCCCCAATCGCCGAGCGGGGGACGTTTGGCAACGTGCCAAATAGGGTCCTAACGGGCTCGTAGAAGATGAACGCGATGCGCTAATAGGGCGAGAACGGCATCGCAACTTGTCGGCCGGCTGAAACGCCGACGTAGTACTCGCCGCGGCGCTTGGTACGCAACTGCGCACCGACGTGCACCCCGGCGTACTCGCCGCCCGGGCCGACGCGACTACCCGCAATGTCTTGCCGAGGCTGCCGCGCACGTATCTGGGGCGGCGGTAGTTGATTTTTCGGCTGACCCGCTGATTCGGGTGCTACCAGTTGACGCGAATCGGCCGCGACGATCGCGCTTGTAGGTGCGTCTTCGAGCCATGAGTTGCTCGCAACAAATCAGATCTCGAGAGGCTACCGGGACCCCACTCCTCGGCCCAATTTCTGTTCATCTCATACCTCAATTCCAGCTTGCTCGGGCAATCGATTCTACCGTCGTAATGCGCCAAAGTCGTTGATATGCAACTGGTGTCGCGAGTTGGGGCGAATCTAGGCTGCCGTCGCGTGCCATGCCAGTTGCGACGCGGCATTGCACCGATACACCGTCAGATCGGAGGGGCTCGGGTGGGCACATTGGGCAACACTTGAGGTGCATTGTGATCAATCCTCGTCAATCACGGTTGACGTCATTTCCCGGGTCAAAGGCAGTGAGTGGTCAAGAGTTGCATGCCGAAACGGGTTCTGTGCTTGTTGGGGGTCCTGCTATCGCGCGGGCATGTGCCGTGCTGATCTGCTCACGCGGTGTCGCTGAGGTCTTCGTGAGGAACGACGACGTCGTCGGCGTCGGCGGCGATATCGGGAAACAGGGTGCTGATCAGTGCCAGGCCGACAAAGGCGCCCACGATTTGGGCGGCGACGAATCCGGGGACCGAGCTTGGTGCGATGCCGGCGAAGGTGTCCGAGAAGATTCTCCCGACCGTCACGGCGGGGTTCGCGAACGAGGTGGAACTGGTGAACCAGTACGCCGCGCCGATGTAGGCACCGACGGCGGCGGCCGAGAGTGCGGCGCGACCCGTGCGCGCCAGGGCGAATATCAAGGCGATCAATCCCGCCGTGGCCACCACTTCGCCGACAAGGTGTCCGGTGGTGATGCGCCCCTTGGTGGCAACTTCGAATACCTGTCGGTCGAACATCAGGTTGGCCAGCCACGAGCCGGTGATGGCGCCGGCGATCTGTGCCGCGGTGTAGGCGATGGCGTCGCCGCCGTGTATGCCGGTGCCTGCCCGTGGACCCAGCAGCCAGTCGGCGGCAGTGACGACCGGGTTGAAGTGGGCTCCGGAGACGGGGCCGAACAGCAAGATGAGCACTGCCAATCCGAAGACCGTCGCCGTCGAGTTCTCCAGCAGCTGCAGTCCGACATCGTGCGGGGACAACTGGGCGGCTGCGATGCCCGATCCCACCACGACGGTGACCAGTAACCCGCTGCCAACGAACTCGGCCAGAGCACGCCGGGTAAGGGGGGCGGTGTGCATCAGCGGCTCCCATTCGGACTGTCGGAACCCAATACTGCGGAAAGGTATTGCAGGGCGGTGGGAACCACGCGGTAGTACACCCACGATCCGCGTCGCTCACTGGTGAGCAGACCCGCAATGCGCAGAACTTTGAGATGGTGCGAGATCGTTGACTGGCTCACCGCGATGCCGTCCGAGACGTCACAGACGCAGGCTTCCCCGCCGCGGTGGCTGGCGATCACACTCAGGAGCCTTAGGCGTACCGGGTCCGCCAACGCCTTAAGCATCCCCGCCACGCTGACGGCTGCTTCGAGGCTGAGTGGTTCCCGCACCAGCGGCGTGATGTCGCAGGGGTCAGGCGGCTTCGACACTCGTCGATATTGACAATCATCGAATCATGGCACAAGCGAACACTGGGTGAACGACTTTCGCAAAGGCCGGCCTGGTCGAATCGACCCGGGAGGGCATGAACGTCTACCACCGCCCGCACCACGCCGCAGTGGCCGCACTAGTTGGCGTGCTGGACCCGAACTGCTGCTCCTAGAACCGTGTTCAGGTGGCGACAGTGTCGGGAAGTAACTCAGCAATGAGGTCTTCCACGCGGGCTTTGATCTGATCGCGGATCGGGCGCACTGCTTCCACCCCCTTGCCGGCCGGGTCCTCGAGCACCCAGTCGCGGTAGCTTTTCCCCGGGAAGAACGGGCAGGCGTCACCACATCCCATGGTGATCACCACGTCGGAGGCTTCTACCGCGTCAGTGGTGAGGATCTTCGGATTCTGGGTGGAGATGTCGATACCGACTTCCGCCATGGCTTCTATCGCTGCGGGGTTGACCGCGTCGGCCGGTGCACTGCCCGCAGAGCGGACCTCGATGGCGTCACCGGCCAGCGTTGAGAGGAACCCGGCCGCCATCTGGGAGCGGCCGGCGTTGTGGATGCAGACGAATAGCACGGAGGGTTTGGCGCTCATCGACAGGTCCTTTCATCGGATGCCACGGCCGAGGCCTCGGGGATATCAGTGCTGTCGAGGGCCAGGACCGCCGACAACTGTTCCAGGGCAGCCGGAATCACCCAGTAGTACACCCAGGTTCCGCGGCGTTCGCAGTCCAGTAGGCCCGCTTCGCGCAGGGTCTTGAGGTGATGGGAGATCGTCGGCTGGGACACCTCGAATGCGGGGGAGATGTCGCAGACGCAGCATTCGCCGCCGTCGTGGCTGGCGATCAGGCTCAGGATCCGCAGCCGTACCGGGTCGCCGAGTGCCTTGAACATCCGCGCCAGCTCGCCGGCCCAGTCAGAGTCCAATGGCTGATCGGCCAGCGGTGGGCAGCACGGCTCACCCTCCGCAGGGGACGTCTTCGACATGCGTCTATATTGATGGTGATCAATTCAACCGTCAACTGTTGTCGGTGGCCGTGTCCCGGCAGGGGAAGGGATGGCGTCACGTGTCGAAGCCCGCAGTGATGTTTGTCTGCGTGAAGAACGCGGGCAAGTCCCAGATGGCGGCCGCATTGATGCGCCAGCTCGCCGGTGACCGTATCGACGTCTACAGCGCCGGCACCAACCCCGGCGACGCGCTCAACGACCTCTCAGTGCAGGCACTCGTCGAAGCCGGCGCCCCGATCGGTGACGAGCATCCCAAACCAATCGACCCGCAACTGCTGGAGCACATGGATGTGGTCGTGACGCTGGGCCGCGAGGCCCACGTCGACAGTGGTGCCCCCCCATGCGGAACTGGGACACCGACGAGCCATCCGAGCGCGGCATCGACGGCATCGAGCGCATGCGCCTGGTCCGCGACGACATCGCCGCCCGCGTCCAGGCGCTGGCCGGCGAATTGCTCACCGCCACCCAAATCCCCTGACCGACAAAGGAGAACGACCGTCATGCCTACCATCGCCGTTTTCGAGCCCGCCCTGTGCTGCAACACCGGCGTCTGTGGCGAGGACGTCGACCAGAACCTGGTCACCTTCACCGCCGACATGGCCTGGCTGCTCGAACAGGGTGCGTCGATCACCCGCCACAACCTGGCCAACGACCCGCTGGCCTTCGCCCACAACGAGGCCGTCCGGAGTTTCCTGGAGATCGCCGGGTCGGCAGGCCTGCCGCTGGTGTCGGTCGACGGCGTGACCGTCGCGACCGGCCGGTATCCCACACGGGCGGAACTGGCCCGCTGGGCCGGCCTGGAAGCCCAGACAGCGGTGCCGGCCGGTGCGATCAACCTTGGCCTGTCCGAGGGCAGCGCATCGTCGTCGTGCTGCGGCGACTCTGGCTGTTGCTGACACACAATGCGCAACCGAAACTCCGACGCCGACTGGAGGTCCTGCCGCTATGACGTCCGCTGACCTGACGTTCCTCACCCACCCCCCGCGGTTCCTGTTCTTCACCGGCAAAGGCGGAGTCGGCAAGACCTCCATCGCCTGCGCAGCAGCTTTAGCTCTCGTCGGCGCCGGCAAGCACGTGCTGCTGGTATCCACCGACCCAGCCTCCAATGTGGGGCAGGTCCTTGGGGTTTCCATCGGCAACGCCATCACCGCGATCCCCGCCGTCGACGGACTCTCGGCCCTGGAGATCGACCCCGAGGCCGCGGCCGCGGACTACCGCGAACGCATCGTCGGCCCGGTGCGCGGACTGCTGCCTGAGGCCGAGATCGCCTCCATCACAGAACAACTCTCCGGCTCGTGCACCACCGAGGTGGCCTCCTTCGATGAGTTCACTGCGCTACTCACCGAGAGCGAGGGCGCCGTCGCCGGCTTCGATCACATCCTGTTCGACACCGCCCCCACCGGGCACACGATCCGGCTGTTGCAACTTCCCGGGAACTGGACAGAGTTCCTCGAAGCCGGCAAGGGTGACGCTTCCTGTCTGGGCCCGCTCGCCGGCCTGGACAAGCAGAAGAGCACCTACGCCGCCGCGGTCGCCGCTCTGGCCGACCCCGACCGTACCCGCCTGGTGCTGGTGAGCCGCCCGACCCGCTCGGCACTGCGTGAAATCGACCGCACCCATACCGAATTGGCCGCACTCGGGATGAACCGCCAGTACGTCGTCGTCAACGCCGTCATGCCCAAACCCGCCGACGACACCGACCCACTGGCCGGCGCGGTGTACCGCCGCGAACAAGCCGCCCTCACCGATATGCCCCCCGCTCTGCGCACCCTGCCGACTGACTACATCGACCTCAAGGCCGACAACATGGTCGGCCTCGACGCCCTGCACACCCTGTTCGACACCACGCCCGTTACCCCGGCCGGCGATATCGCTCCCGCCGCCCCACATCCGGTGGCGGTCGCACCGCTACGCGAACTGGTCGACGACATCGAGCGCGGCGGAAAGGGGCTGGTGATGTGCATGGGCAAGGGCGGGGTCGGCAAGACCACCGTCGCAGCCGCCATCGCAGTCGAGTTGGCCGAGCGTGGCCACGATGTCCACCTGAGCACCACCGACCCCGCCGCCCACCTCGCTGAAACTCTGCAAGGCGGTGTCGAGCACCTGCGCGTCTCCCGCATCAATCCCGCCGACGCCAGCCGCACCTACCGCGAGCGGGTCATGACAACCAAAGGCGCCCACCTCGACGAGGCAGGCCGCGCCACCCTCGCGGAGGACCTGCGCTCGCCCTGCACGGAAGAGGTTGCTGTCTTCCAAGCCTTTTCCAAGGTGATCCATGAATCACGCAGCACCTTCGTCGTCCTCGACACAGCCCCCACCGGGCACACGCTGCTGCTGCTGGATGCCACCGGCTCCTATCACCGCGATATTGCGCGCCAGATGGGGGACAGCGGGCACTACACCACCCCGCTCATGCGGCTACAGGACCCCGAACTCACCAAAGTCATTCTCGTCACCCTGGCCGAAACGACACCGGTGCTCGAAGCCGCCGACCTTCAACACGACCTCGAACGCGCCGGCATCCACCCCTGGGCGTGGGTCATCAACAACTCGGTGGCCGCCGCCGCCCCCACCAACCCACTTCTACGTCAGCGTGCCGTCGCCGAACTCGACGAAATCGACACCGTCCGAAGTAAATACGCCACCCGATACGCCGTCATCCCGCTATTGGCCGACGAACCCGTCGGCATCCCAGCTCTCGAAGCTCTGACAGCACCGAACTCCTGAGTCAGCGCAGGTCAGGAGACGGCGTTGGCGGCCGCGGCCACTTTCGCCTGAAAATCCTGGGGCAGTGGGAAGTAGCCGTGGTCCTCAAGGTGAAGCTGACCGGGTCCCACTGCTGACTGCAGGAACGCTCGCACCGCCTGGCCGGTGGCCGGATCACTGTATTTCGAGCACACCAGCTCATAAGTCGCCAACACGATCGGGTAGGCCCCCGGGCTGGTCGGTGCGTAGAACTTCGAGGTGTCCAGCACCAGGTCGTTGCCTTGACCGATGACTGTCGCAGCAGAGATGGTCTTGCCGACCGTGTCGGCGGTGATCGGCACAGGCGTCGGCCCGGCAGAGGTCACGATCTGTGCGCTGGCCAGCCGCTGCTGTTTGGCGAAAGAGTACTCGTTGTAGGTGATCGCCCCGGGCGTGTCCCTGACCGCAGCGGAGGTTCCCTCGTTCCCCTTCGCGCCCTGACCGACTCCACCGTTGAACGTCTTACCGGTTCCCTTACCCCACAAGCCGGCCGAAGCGGAGTCAAGATACCGCTGGAAGTTGTCGGTGGTGCCCGACTCGTCGCTGCGGTAGACGACCTGGATGTCCTCCGGCGGCAGTTGCAGTGTGGGGTTCAGGCCCTTGATAGCCGGGTCATCCCAGCGGGTGATCGCGCCGTTGAAGATTTTCGCTGCTGTCGGTCCGTCAAGTGCCAGGCTGGGTGCATCGGCGAGGTTGTAGGTCATCGCGATGGGGCCGAAGACCACGGGAAGGTTCCACGCCGGCGATCCGCAACGCTTTTGAGCAGCGTCATACTCCCCGCGCTCTTGGCTCAGTGCGGAATCCGAACCGCCGAAATCGGTTCGATTGCCAATGAACTCGCTCACCCCGGCGCCAGAACCATTCGACGTGTAGTTCACCGTGTGTCCGGGGCAGGCGTTCGAGAGAGCCTCGACGAGCACGGGCATCGCGTTGGCCTGTGCGGTGGAGCCGCTGGCGGTCAGCGCGCTCTTGCCACCGCAGTCGATATGCGCCGCGGTCACATACTGCGGCATGGCGTTATCGTGGCCGCAGGCGGTCAACGGCGCTGCCGCCGCGGCGATCGTACAGACGGCCAGTCGAAAGCTTCTGCGGCTCAGGGGTGAAGTCTTCACGTCGGGTCCTTCATGGGTAGGTGGGGGACGGGTACGAATAAATCGGTCAGCTGGCGTGCAGAGCTGGGAGCAGGCGCTCAATCCGCTCGGTCAGCGTGTCCAGGGCGTGGTCGAACGCCTCGGGTGTCTCAGAGGACGCCGGATCTGGTATCGACCAGTGCAGTCGGCGTGGATCCGGGGGAAGTTCTTCATGGGCGTTGTCGCACACCGCCACCACCAGATCGCCGGGTTGCAGCACGTCCTCGATATGCACCGGTGCTTGAGAGGCCATCGCAAGGCCGTGGCGCCGTGCGGCTTCGATTGCGCTGGGGTGCGTCTTTGCGGCCGGATGGGTGCCCGCTGACACTGCCGGCAGTTGGCTATGCCGACTCCACACGGCAACCGCCAAGGGGCTGCGCGCCGAGTTGTGGCTGCACACAAAGAGCACTCGCTGTGCGCGCCAACCCGCTGTCGGGAGCGCCGCTTCTAATGTCCGGGGTACCAACTGGATGTAGGTGCGCCTCCGGTCCGCCTCGGAACGGCTGCGCCGCACCACCCCGGCCTCTTCCAGAATCCGCAGGTGGTGGGCAACCAAATTCGACGGCATGGCCAGCAATGCCTGCAGCTCCGACGGTGACGCATCGGCCAGCAGCAGTCGGTCCACTATCGACAGTCGAGCGGGGTCACCCAACGCAGCGTGCACCTGCGCCCGACGTTCAGCTGTAGGGGCGTCGCCTAGGGCAGGTGACTCAATGCTCATTGAGTCAATAGTTGTCGAGTAATTGGATGACGTCAACCTCGCAGGCGCTCGGATCTGAGCGTCCCGATCGCGCGATGTCTCCGCTGTGCTCCGACACAGGCGAGTGGTCAATCAATACTCAACGGTGACTCCTAGGGCTAGAGCCGCGGGCAATAGACTCCAAGAGCATCCAGCAAGAGGAGGAGCTTTGGGCGACTTACACGTCGCACAGATCAGACGTCGGTTGCAGGACACCACATGTCCACACATCGACATCTCCGACCTGAGTGCGCACGGCCCCGAACAAGTCGAACAGGCGCGCCTTACCAGGGCGCTCGCCGCGTTCATCCTGAACGTCGCGGTGCAGCCCGCGACCTGGCCGACCGGCAGACCCGCCGGATACCGCCGGATCAGATGCGCGCCATCGGTGCCCTCGACATAATCCATCGCGATCCACAGCTGGCCGTCGTACTCGCCGCGGTCATGCACGGCGAAGATGTGCGGATGCCACAGCCGCGCAGCCAGATCGGCCTCGCGGATAAATCTCTGGCGGTACTCCGGGTCGGCCGAAATATCGCTCACTATAATCCTGACCGCACCCCGGCGCGGCAACCGCGGAGGCTCCGCCAGATACACCTCGGCCCAGGGTCATGACCGCGGAAGCTGCGCACAGCGCAAGGCTCAGCGGATCACAGTTCCAGTCCGTCGACCTCGGCCGAAAGGCCTCGATCGGCAGCCTGTTCCGACCCGGTGAACCTGTTGGCCATCCGTTCGTAGGATTCGGCGAAGGCCCGCTCGCGGGCTTTGTCCTGCCGCCAGGCCTCCCGACGCGCGCCGCGCCGCTGCTCGTTGCGGTCAAGGGCGTGCGCTACTTCGTCGGGGAGCTGTTCGCGCGGGCTGCGTTCGGCTTCGGCGTGCATGGTGCGCGGGCGGTCGTCGTTGGCCAGGATTTTGTGCAGGTAGTGGGCGGCGGCGTACTTGTTGCCGCGCCGCAGAATATGCAGGGCGCCGTCCGCGATCAGGCTGGCGTGTTCGTGGTCGGCTTCGCCGGTGATGGGCTGGTAGATCGCGATGTGGTTCTCGTCTTTGGCGCGGGTGGCTGCGACGTAGGCCATCGACCGGCCGGCGTTTTCCGACATGATCGACCAGCACACGCCGTAGCGTTCAGCGTTGCCGACCGTGATGCCTTGGGCTGAGTGCACGGTCCCTGCATAGCCCAGGGTGATGTGCTCACGCACGTAGTCGGGTTCGAAGATGGCGCGGGCGCCGTCGGTGACCCGCTCGGCGAAAATCCGGCCGGTTCCCTCGTCGATGCCCGCCGCCCGCCACCGATTGCCGTTGCGGACCTGGTCGACTTGTTGACCGGGAGTGTGGTGCGGGCCGGGCAGCACCTCCACGGTGGTGTCGTTGTGGCGGCTCATGATCAAATCACCGGCGCGGATGTCGTGGTCACGCGACGCACCCACGCTGGGCGCCCCGGCGTGGGTATAGACATCGTGCAAGCGGCGGTTGATCGCATCGGCCATGCTCCACTTGTCGCAGATGATCGCGACGTCCTTGCCGTCCTCGCGGGCGGCGATGTAGGCCTGCGTGGCGTCCTGGGCCATCGCGACCGGGTCGCCGGTATGCAGGCGGTCGTGGGTGCGATACCAGCCCACCGCTTTACGCAGCCGGTTGCCGCGTGCCGAGCGCAGCGCCAAGGAGGCGTCGCGCTCTTGGACGTTGCGCATGCGCCACACCTCGCCGAGCCGCTGCGACCAGGGCAGCTCTTCACACAGCTGCTCGAACATGCCGCCGCGGGCCCGCACCGGCGAGAGCTGGTAGGGATCGCCGACGAGCACCATCTTGGCCCGGCCCACCGCCGCGCACGACAGCAGCTTTTTCAGATCGGGGGTGCCCACCATGGACGCTTCATCGACGACGACCACGGTGGCGCGGTTGACCTCCAAAGTGTTGTCCTCGATCAACTTCAACGCTTTGGCCACGGTCAGACCCCGGTCACCGGCCTGGTCGCGCATCGCCTCGTCGACCGCTTTGCCGGTCGGGGCCAGCACCAGGACCTCCTTGCCGGCGCGGTGCGCGGCCGCGCGCAGCGCTTTGAGTGAGTGGGTCTTGCCCGCCCCGGCGGGGGCTTGCAGGGGTTGCACCAGATACGTCGAGGATGCGATGTTGCGGATAGCGCGTTCCTGATCGGCCGACAGGTCGCCGAGGTCCTCGGGGCGCACCGACAGCTGCGATCCTCCCTCGGCGTGATCCATCATCTCGAACACCCGCTCTTCCTCGGCGATGACCGCGGCGACGGTGTACTTGACGTAGCCCTCCCGGTGGTGGGTATCCCGCTCGGCCGACACCCGCACCAACACTTGAGCGACGAGCGCTTCGGTCAGCTCCCGCGGGTCGCCGGCGGCATCGACGGGCAACTGGGCGGCGATCACTTCGACCATGTCGGCACGGGTGAATGCCGCCTTATCGATCCGGGCGCCCATCTTCTCGGCCTGAAAGTGGAAACCGGGTGAAACTGACCAACCAGGTGAAGTGGGTGAAGTGGGTGAAACCGACTGACCGGACGTGGGTGAAACTGACCACCCACTTGAGCGAGCAGAAGTGGGCGAAACCTGCTCGGCCCAGGTGGGTGGAACCGACTGCCGCGCCGCGCGGGCGGCGTAGTGGGCTGCCCGGTCCACCTCGAGCGTGCGGGGATCGTTCTGCCAGTCCTCTCGCAGTTGCGCCCAGGACAGCGACTCAGGCTTGCGTGGCCGCACCGCCTTCTGCGCCGCCGCCAACTGGGTGGCCGTTGGCGTGCCGTCAACCACCTCCAGGGTGTCTGCCGCCCACTGACGCAACCGGGTGGACTGCTGCGACCACGACTTCAGGCAGCTTTTGGTGACCCCGGCGATCTCGGCCATCCCGGTGTGCAGGTCGACCGGCTCCCACTCGACCCCACGCTCGGTGTGCAGCTCGCGGCGCATGACGGCCTGATAGATCATCCCGGCGGCCTTGGCTTCGTGATACAGCGACGTCCCGTCGATTGACACCAGCACCCCGTCGGCGCGGGCCTGGCGATTGGGCACAATGACGTGGGTGTGCAGGTGCGGATCGCCGCACCGGCTCGTCTCGTGCTGATAGGCGATCGCGACCAGACCGGGCAGCCGCTCCAGGTCCTTCATGCCGGTAATCGGGTTGTGCACCCGGGTGTAGCCGGCGTGCTCGTGCAGGTAGGTCATCGCCGCCTGCACCGCCTTGGCGTGGGCGTTGGCCACCACCTTCTCGTTGACGTCATCCGGGGACAGCGCCCGCATCAACGACACGCTCTTGGGTGCGGCGAACACCAGGTCGAAGCCGTGGACCGAGTCCTTGGTGAACGCCCGCCCACCGGCCCCGTTGGGGGCGATCCCGTCATCGAGCCAGTCCGCCGCCGTCCCGGTATCAGCAAACCCACCGTCGATGGCCGCGCCGTCCAGGCCGGTCAACTCGGCCACCCGCTCCGTGTCGCCGACAACCACCCAGGTAGGTGCCCGGGTATCGCCCTCCGAGTAGTACTCACCCAGGCCGCCGCCGGCCCGTTCCCGGTCCATCGCCGACTGGCGGGCCTCATCGGCAGTGCGGTTGTAGTAGTTGATGCTCCAGCGCCGCAGCTTGGAAATGGTCAACATCGCAGACCACCTCCCGAACCGGACGCCGTCCCCGCCCGCGGGGGGACGAGGGGTTTCGGTCGCGCTCTGCGCGGCCGAGACGAGTGTCGCACATCCTTGTGCAAATGTGCCGGAAGACAATGGGGGTTTTGTAAAGCGGTGAAGGGACGGGTGGGGTTCTTGAGCTGGTGACCGGCGGAGAGCTGGCGGATTGGTGCGGCGAGGTGGTGATGGGCGGGGATAGGGTTGGGCGATGAGGGGATGTGGAGCTGGTGGGGTTGGGGTGCGAGTGTCGCCTCCGGGCCAGGCGCGCCGCGCAGCGGCGGCCGCAGGTCTCAACCGGCTGGGTGGGCGACGGCCAGGCGGGGAAAGTTCTGCGCCTGGCCGATGGCAGCCGTGGGCTGCCCGCTCGGTGCGAGGTTGCTCAGCAAATAGGGCAGCGGAGGTGTGATGCGGGCGATTCAGGTTGCGTTGGTGGTGTTGGTGCTTGAGCTGGTGGCGCTGTCGTGGGTGGTCGGTGCCGATCTGCTCGCGTGGTTGTCTCCGGCGTGGACGGGGTCGTAGTGCGGCTTGCCGAAGAAAATGCGGGCCGGGCCGACCGCATCGGATCGCCGGCCTCACCTAATTGCCCCGACAACACCGGGCCGGGCCAGCTGTCCCCGGGCGGCTGATGTACAGCTCGCTTTGGAAGTTGAGGTGCTCGGGGTAGGCGACTATCGCGGTGAGCGGCCCCTGCGGGTAGGTCTCCCAGGCGTCGCCGGCGACCTGGCCCCGCTCGGTGCAGAACACCAATTGGTGGGGCAACCGTCGGGTGGGCCGGGTCGATGAACTGATACGTCCGGGCGTAATCGATTTCGGAGAGTGCACTGATCCTGCCGAATGGTGGCGACAAGACGGGGTGAGCCGGACCCGCCCGGGGTGGACGGGCCCGGCTGCTGGGGCGGGGCTAGACGAGGGCGCCCTCGTTAGGTGTCGAGCACGGCCCCGATGGCGGCGTCGAGCTCGTCGTAGGTGGTGGGGGCGGCTCCGCCGACGGTGAGGGTCCAGGCTGGTTCGCCGACCAGGCCGGCGGTGAGGGTGTAGGTGCGTTCGCCGCGGGCCCGGTAGGTCCAGGCGGTGCCCGGCACGGCGTGGAACATCAGGTCGCCGACCCGCACTTTGGTGATCCGCACGTGCGGCTCGGTCTCGAGGTCGGCGGCGGTGGCTTCCACGGCGGCGCGCAGTCCATAGTCGGCCTGGGCGAGCAGGGTGAGTTGGTGTCCGTCGCGCCGGGTGTAGCGGTGCGTGCTGATGAGGGCGGCGTCGCCGTGGTTGTGGTGGGCGATGGGGGTGATTCCGTACTGCTGTTCCTGCAGTCGCCCGATGGCCTCGTCGAGAAGGTTGAAGGCCAGGTCGAAGTCGTGGTCCATGGTTGTGCTCCGTTCTGTGTGCTCAGTGGTGCGCCGGTCAGCGCTGGGGAGCGGTCAATCGGGCGGGTGGCCGGGTCAACCCCGAAGAGTCCGCGGCGGGGGAGCCGGAGTTTCGGCCCGGGCTCGCCCGGCGCGGCAGCGCCCTGGGCGGGCTCCCATAGGGTCGGAACTGTCACTCGGCCGGCGATGTCGGCGTGGACGTGGGTTGAGGCGGACGGGTCCTGGCCGATTAGGCTGCGGACCCCGCTGACGGCAATGAAGGTGAGTGGCTTCTCAACCCGGGGCCGCCCGCAGGGCGGGCGTCGCCGCGCCGCCGGCGCGGGGCTGGCACGCACGGAAGAAATGGAGAGCCCCTTGCCCGACATGGGGTGTGTGGGTCGGGCCGGGGGCAGGTGGGGCGGTTAGTTAGCGGGTCGGCCGTGGCTGCAGGCTCTGTGACCAGTGACCAGTGGCCGGTGGAAGCGGCAGCATCGTCGACGACACCTGGGTATTCGTCGGGCCCACCCGCCACCCCGACTTCGCGGTGATCCGCGAGGAGCGCTACGGGACCACCGTCCACACAGACCGCCGCCGCCCAGTTCGGGCAGGACCCGAAAGGGTGGCGAGCCGGTGCGGGGGGTTCGTCGGCGGCGTGCAGGTGGGCGGCGACGCGGTGGTCGAGCTTGAGGATGCGGATGACCGCTGGGATCTCAAGGGTGCAGCGGCGGGCCATCACGTCGAGGCGGATGACGATGATGGCGGCCACGCGATCGCCGAGTTGCGTCCCGTAGGCCCGCCGCAACGAACGGACCGCACCGAAACGTCCGACCAGGTGACGAACGCGGTGACGTTAGAGAACGCCTGCGGTGTCGATGAACCAGCGATGCGTCTGCCGGCAGCCGGCGTCGACATCGGCCTGACCGTCGGTCATACCCCAGAGTTCAAAGGCCCAGCGGGCCCACACCGACTGCAAGGTTTCGCCGAGTTCGTCCAGCACGGCGTGATCCTCCAGGAGAGCTGCCACGGCGACGACTTCGCCAGTCGACTAGACGCCTCGGTAGTCCGCCCAACCATAGGCACGGACAAGGCCGGCACGCGCGACGAGGTCGGTACGTCGCCGGTCGCGATCAGCCTCGGTCGGTCGAGTAAACACAGTCACTCCTCACTCGTCAGGACGAGTATCGCAGCCCCGCACGACAACGCCGGGCCGACCGCAAACCTAGGTGTCTGCAGGTCACAGATGAGCAGGTTTGGTTATGGCCGCGTCGCCGCGGAACACGATTCGAGACGACGCGCCTCATGGCGCAGACACACGAGCCGCCCTGGATAGTTCAGCAAACGCACAGTTCAGCCAGCGGCGCCGCGCCGGCCGGCGCGGAACACCAGCACCCCGGAAGAAAGAGAGGCCCGGCCGACCCGTGGTGTGCGGATCGGCCGGGCCTGTGGGGCGGTGGGCTAGTTCGGGCTGTCCATCTCCTCGGAGGCCTTGAGCAGGACCGCGGTGACTGTCTGGGGGTCCATGCCGCCGCGCAGTGCGGTGGACAGCAGGGCGGCCAGGCGCGGGTAGGCGATGTCGTGGTCGGCGGCGAGATCGCTGGCGGTCTCCAGGGCGATGTCGGCGCGGGTGGTGTCGTTGGCGACGTAGTACAGCGCCGCGGCGACGGTGAGCGCTTCGACGCGGGCGGCCCGGCGTAGGCGCCCGGCGATGGTGGTCCACAGCGCGGCGGCGGCGTAGGGCTGCTCCATCCCGAGCAGGATCATCACGTCGCGCATCCGGGCGCTGGCGAGGATCGCCAGGCCGGCCCGGGTGGGCAGCGTGGGGCTCATGGGGGCTCCGGCGATGACGGTGGCGAGTTCCTCGGCGGTGTCGACGGGGGACTGCGCGGCGGTGCTGGCCGCCAGCAGCGGGGCCGGGTCGGTCTCGCGGAACTCCTCGATGAGGTCGTCGCGGGAGGTGACGACGGGGCGGCCGCCGACGATGCTCATCGCGGTGAAGATGCTGTCGGTGTAGGCGGCCTGGGGGCCGGTCTGGCCGGTGTCGATGTCCATCCAGTGGCCGGCCTCGGTGACGCTGGCGGTCAGCAGTCGCTGACGGACCGGGATGTCGGCGTCGAGGAAGGCGTTGCGCATCGCGTCGAGAACCACACCGGCCTGGGCGAGGTGTTCGGGTCCGCAGACCGCGATGAGGATGACGGCGGCGGTGTTGGTGATGGTGACCCCGCAGATGTCGGGCAGGGTGGCCGCGTGCTCGTGGGCGGTGGTGACGGGGATGCTGATCACGTTGCGCAGCTGGAGTCCACCGGAGTCGTTGCGCCGCATGGTGATCGCGACGGCGCGGGCCTGCGGCACGTATCCCATGATCGAGGGGAGTGCTGAGATCAGATCGCCGGCGTTGGACATGGTGTAGTCGTTCATGGCGGTTGTCCTGTCTGTTGGTGACCGGCTCGGGTGCCGGTCGGTACAGGTGCGGCTTGGATCGGTGGGGTGTCGGTGTCCACCCCGGTAGAGACCGCCGGGGATCGAGGCGGGTTTGGCGCCCCCGCCCCTGCCGGCGCGCAGCGCTTCGGCGGGGGTTGGGGTTGGGCGCCAAAGGTCCTTGGCCGCCGCTGATTCCGGCGGGCGTGGGTTGACACCGACGGGGACCCCGGCGATCACACTGGGGCACCTGCTGACGGCACAAGAAGGGGAGTGGCTGCCCAACCCGGGGCCCGCCCGCGGGCGGGCATCGCCGCGCCGCCGTGCGCAGAACACCAGCACCCCGGAAGGAAAAGAGAGACCCGGCCGACCCGTGGTGTGCGGATCGGCCGGGCCTCGGTGCGGCGGGTTTCAGGTCCACACCAGCCTGGGTGCGGGACGCCAGTCTGCGGGCGGCTCCTGGTGGGAGACGAAGATCCGGTCGCGGGCCCAGCGCCCGATGTAACCGGGACCGCCTTCGGCGGTGAGGTTGGGCAGGGGGCTGCGGCGCACGGCCCAGTCGTCGACGGGCAGGTCGGCCTTGTCGATGAATTCGCGTTTGTCGGCGTTGCAGAAGTAGCCGGAGTTGTCGCTGGTGATGAACCTGGGTGGCAGCGCGGTGGTGGGTTCGACGTCGTCGAGGATCAGGCCGGCGAAGCGCACGAACTGGGGGTCCGCGGCCAGGAAGTACAGGTTCGTGCCGCAGGGCTCCTCGGCGGCGTAGTCGCCGGCCCAGACGACTTTCATGCCGCCGTCGAGGCTGAGCATGGCTTCCACCGCCCACATCAATGGTGTGTCGGCGCGGCTGTGCCCGAACAGCTTTAACCCCGATCCGTAGTCGTCGGGGTTGAGCGCGGCGACGATGCGCCCGGAACTGTCCAGGAAGG